>CBDUUP010000239.1:0-7173 GCA_965370435.1 uncultured Anaerolineales bacterium
AAATTCCCTCTTGACAAATAGACGTTTATCTATATAATGATACATAGACGGTTATCTATGTATACCGTGAAAATAACCACATTCATAAGGAGTACCCTATGACGACCCCCGAACTAAAAGACAACCCCTCTGACGTCCGCACCGCGGTGCGGGAGAACTACGGTAAGATCGCTTCCGAAGCCGGACAAAGCTGCTGCGGCCCCCAACAACAAGACGCTTCCTGCGGCTGCGGCGAAGGCGGCGCCGAACTGAGCGACCGCGTGGTCAAGCTGTACGAGACCGAGGACGTGGCCGGATTGCCCTCCGAGGTGACCGACCTCTCCCTGGGCTGCGGCGACCCGGTGACGCTGGCCTCCCTGGAGACCGGTGCAGTAGTGCTGGACCTCGGCTCCGGGGGCGGGATTGACGTGTTCCTGGCGGCCAAGCAGGTCGGCGAGGATGGTTTCGTGATCGGCGTGGATATGACCCCGGCCATGATAGACCAAGCCCGGATCAACAAGGCCAAGCTGGGCGCGGAGAACGTCGAGTTCCGGCTGGGCGAGATCGAACGGCTGCCGGTGGCGGATGGGGAGGTGGACGTCGTCATCTCCAACTGCGTCATCAATCTCAGCCCCGACAAGCCCCAAGTCTTCCGGGAGGCTTTCCGAGCCTTGAAACCCGGCGGACGGATCGCGGTCAGCGACATCGTCACCGACGGGCCGCTGCCCGACAAGATCAAGAATGACCTCAGCGCCTGGGCGGGATGCGTGGCGGGCGAATTGGACGCCGCGGACTACATCGCCGCCATCACCGATGCGGGCTTTGAAGAAGTGGAACTCTCGCCGGTCTACATGGATAAGGAAACCATTGACTCGGCGGTGGACCAGCTCGACCTGTCCGACAATGTTGACCTGGAGGACGAGGACCTGTATAAGTCCATCTACAGCGCCAAGGTGACGGCCCGCAAGCCGGTGTAATTTCCCAGTTTCTACGTCTAGACCCCGCGGGTCTACGCCCAGTTGAGTGTTTAATTGGTATGGATGCTTTATCGGTATCGCAGTAAGGTTATGGGCGTAGGTCCCTGGGGTCTGTATTGTTGGTTGCGTATTGGGAGGAGCGATTGACATGAATAACGGTATCAGCTATTTGAACGATGATGTCCTGGACGCCCAAAATCGAGAGCTTTGCGGAATCGGGGCTACTCTAGCCACTCGAAGGATTCGCCGATCAATTTTCCGTCCGGTGGCGACTCTGGCAGCATGGATGCCGCTTCATCCAGATAGGGCAGCGGGTCGAAGGTCTTCTCGGCGGTCATGACGCCCCGCTCTTGCATCTCTGGGCGCAGGATTCTGAGCGCGGTCACGGCTAACGAGACACTGGTCAAGAGCCACACAGCCCGCTCGGTCCACACAGAAGGGACCAGCCAACAACTATACCGTGCGGCGCGCCCTGCCTTGCGGCCAACGGCGGCGACCCAGTCTAGAGGGAGTGGGTCGAAATCGTCTGTGACTGTCAGCCACCGGTCGGGATCAGCCTCAACGGTATCGTAGAAGGAGTCCATCGCGGTTGCCGGGTCAACCTCGCCCGCAGCGGCGCGCTTTGTTTGTTGGCGGTAAAGCTCTTGAAGCTGAGGCGGGAATGGGGTGAGATACACACAGACCGGCCGCTCTTTTGCGAGGTCTTCTGGCAGCTCATCAACTATCGGATCATAGCTGCCAAACGGGTATGCGATGACCGTTCCGCCCTGCGGCAGTGGGGCCTGAAAGCCGCTGGTTAGAGGGTCCTCATCCACCCAGCGACCATCCTGATAGGCGCGCACCGTCCGGTTCTCATTCTTTTGGGCTACTTGAAGCATCCACCCAAGATATCCCCTGAACTTTTGCAGGACTGCCAAACTCTCCTGGGGGGCTTCGAACCACTGCTGTGGCGTGAGCGTCCGGTCGCTCCCAAACTCGAACACGCCAGACCGACCTCCCTGGAGCTGCTCTGTTTCGTCCAACTGCCCGGCCGCGTGCACGCCCATGAGATTAGTGATACAAGGTGAAATACCATTGCAGATGATGGCGGTGATGCCCACGTCCTTGGCCTCAGCGTCATGCTCCAGAATCTGGGCGATAAAATCCCGCCCCCATCCGACGTCGCAGTAGTGCGCGCCGATGCGGACTGCCGCTTGTAAAGCTGGGAGAGCAACTTGGTTGCTCGCTGCGTTCACGATGATGTCGCAGCCCGCTGCGAGGGCGGCAAGCTGCTCCTCGTCGGCGCTGCCTACATGCGCCGCTCTCGCCTTGCCGCCGATCTCTGTGAGCCTATCGAATTTATCCAATTGAGGGAAAAGATCAAACAGGTTCTGAAACCAGCCTGATTGCCATTATTAAGAAAGAAACCCTCAGGTAAGCCTATAAGCCGCATTCTGTCCGGCGGAGGGGTAGGGTTTACGGCGTCCTAAGACGCAGTCATCCCCTGCGCACCTTCGCCTGGATGGTCATCTATCTAGGACGCGCCTCTCGACGCGCCTCCAGCAGCCTACCCGAGACTCAAGGGAGACGAGCAGCCTCCCGCCCGCCCGAAGGCGGACTTTGTCCCTGCTTGGCCTTGCTCCCGGTGGGGGTTGCCTGGCCGCGCGCATTGCTGCGCGCGCCGGTGGTCTCTTACACGAAGCGGCTCGCAGGGCAAGCCGCCCACCATTTCACCCTTACCGGCGACCGGCGAACCGGCCGCTTGGGCGGTATGTTTCTGTGGCCCGATCCGGCAGGTTTCCCCGCCCCGGGGGTTACCCGACACCGCGCTCTAGGGAGTGCGGACTTTCCTCGCCGCTGCCGAAGCAGCGCCGCGACCATCCGACCGACCTGAGGGTACGCTCATCATACTATTGCAGCGCATAAACGTCAATCACTTATTAAGAAAGAGACGCCGCCACTGGGCTTAGGCGGGGCGTCTCGTAATCTTGAGGACGGGTCTATTTCTCTAAGGTCAGTGGCCCGTTGGTAAAATTCACCAGCATACCGACCCGCTTGCGCAGGGCTGGTTGATGTTGATAAAAAATCGGAGGAGTTAGACTTTGATAACCTGGAAGATTAGGTTAATTTGAAACCGTAATGTCTTCCACGGATACGGTCTCAATTATCCGTTTCATCCCCCGCCGCTCGCTCTTGGGCTTCACCTCCGGGCACTGCCAGACCTCGCCGGGGTTTTGGCTGCGCAGTTTGGCGAAGGTGGGCAGCACCCCGCAAGCGAAGCAGCGGTGGCGGCAGTCAACCCGAGTTTCGCCGCGGGCGCTCATCAGGTAGTCCTGAGTGAGGAATTTCTTGCGCACGGTGGAGTCGACGTGGTCCCAGGGGAAGGCTTCGTCAATGGGGCGTTCGCGGTGGGTGTAGAAGGTGTAATCCAACCCGGCGGCTTCAAAGGCGCCCATCCAGGCCTCGAAATTGAAATGTTCGTTCCAGGCGTCGAAGCGGGCGCCTCGCTGCCATGCGCTGAGGATGACTTCGGCCAGGCGGCGGTCGCCGCGGGAGAGCCATGCCTCCAAGAAGGTCGCCTGGGGGTCGTTCCAGTTGAGCTTCAGGCCGGGGCCGCGAAGCTGCCGTTTGAGCAGGTCTTGCTTGGCCTGGATCTGTTCCAGGGTGTCCAGGGACACCCACTGGAAGGGGGTGTGGGGTTTGGGGACGAAGGTGCTGACGCCCACATTGACCTGGGTGCGCTTGCCGATGACTTTGCGGCCTTCTGCTCTCACGGCCTTGGCCAGGTCGGCGATGGCTTGCACGTCTTCCAGGGTCTCGGAGGGATGGCCGATCATGAAGTAAAGTTTGATAGTCGTCCAGCCGCGGGAATAGATCTCGTGAGCGGTCTGTAGGAGCTGCTCGTCGCTGACCGGCTTGTTGATGATGTTGCGCATACGCTCGGTGGCGGCTTCGGGGGCCAGAGTGAACCCGCTGCGGCGGGTGTTCTTGAGGGCGTCCATCAGTTCCACCGAGAAACTTTCGATGCGCAGCGAAGGGAGGCCGATGGAGAGATGGCGGTCTTTGAAGCGCTCGGTGACGGTTTTGACCAGTTCCAGGACGTGGGTATAGTCGGAGGAGGAGAGGGAGAGCAGGCCGACCTCTTCGAAGCCGGTGTGCTTCAGGCCCTCTTCTATGGCCTCGACGATCTCTTCCACGCTGCGCTCGCGCACCGGGCGGGTGACCATCCCGGCGTGGCAGAAGCGGCAGCCCCGGGTGCAGCCCCGCATGATCTCCACCGGGAGGCGGTTGTGAGTGACGTCCACGTAAGGGACGATGAAGCGGGTGGTGGGCGGCGGGAGCTTGGCTGCAATGCGTTTGACCACCGGAAGCGGGGCCTCTGGGTTGAGTTTTTCGAGGTGGGAGAATGCGCCTCCCGCTTCGTAGTGGGCCTTGTATAAGGAAGGGACGTACACGCCCCAAAGCTGGGAGAGGGAGTCAAGCAAACTGGCGCGGGGCGCGCCGCTTTCCTTCCAGGTTTGGTGGGCGTCAATGATCTCGTGGATGACCTCCTCGCCCTCCCCGATGACGAAGGCGTCTATGAAGGCGTGCATGGGTTCGGGGTTGAAGGCGGCGTGCCCCCCGGCGATGATCAGAGGGTGCTGTTCGTTCCGTTCGGCGCTGAAGAGGGGGATGCCCGACAGGTCGAGCAGGTTGAGGGTGTTGGTGTAGAGGGTCTCGTAGGGGAGGGAGAAGCCCAGGATGTCGAAGTCAAGCAGGGGGCGTTTGCTCTCCAGGGCGTACAGAGGGATGTTGGAGTCCCGCAGGAGGGTTTCCATGTCGGCTGCGGGCGCGTAGGCCCGTTCGGCGAGAGCCTCCTCCCGTTGGTTGACCAGATCGTAGAGGATGGCTAGACCAACGTTGGACATGCCCAGGTCGTAGATGTCGGGGAAGACCAGGGCGAGGCGGGTTTTGACGCTGTTCCAGTCTTTGACGATCTGGTTCAGTTCGCCGCCGGTGTAGCGGCCCGGTTTCTGGACTCGGGTGAGGTTGCGTTCCAGCCAGTTGTGGATTTCTTGGGGGGAATATGCCATTCGGCGCACCTTCTCAGGTTGGGGAGTCGAACCCCAAGGATAGTTTCAGGGAGATTATACCAGAGAGGAGGTAAATTTGGAGGCATTTGGTAGGAATTTTATGTATCCGATTGGAATATTTCTTGCTCCTATAGGAATACTCAAAAATAAAAAGGAGCGCCGCGCATGGAATATTTATCAAGACTCAAACCGATAGCCGACAAGATACCGATCAAGGTCTTACATTGCCCGTTATGCGACCATATAATCGTCCCTGGGAGTATAGCGGATGTGGGGAGTTACTTTCAATTGGCGGAGCACATCGCCAGCGACCATCCCCAAAGCCTGCGAAGCGGGGAGATGGACAAGGCGGAGGTGAGCGCTATCGCGGTCACGCTGGCTAAAGGATTGCTGGAAAGAAGGCCGGTGAGGGTTTATTAGGCCAAAATTTCCAAGATTGTTTTCATTATCGGCGGTTTTAGGGGAGGAGGGCCGGGGGCGGAATTTGGCGCGCCCATGAGCGAATCTGGGGACTTGCGAGATCACCTTTATTGCAGTGAGGCAAACAATTGACAAGAGACATCCACCAGGAGACGACCCACCGAGTCGTCTCTACGGGGAATTTGGATGTTGGTGAATTCTTCTGTGATAAAATTCTCAAGGAATTAGAATTACAATTCGCCATAGAATACATCCTTGCCAAACTATTGAATTCCTAAAGCAACTATTTACTATGTAAAGAAGGAGCAATTTGAAATGGCTGACAATAAAATTGATGAAACTCCCCTGGGGGATATGGCTGCTATCCATGAAGAGATGAAGATACACACTGTATATTTGAAAAGCATCAGCCGTTTGGTAATTGCTATAACATTTGTTGCGTCGGCGGTCTTGTTGTTGTTAATTGTAACCATACTCCTGGTGTTTGTCGGCTTGTTTGTGTAACTTGGGACCCTAAGTTAGTGTTATGTCAATCACGATTTGACAGGTTGATGTCCGCCAACCTTGCGAAGGTTGATTAGCAAAATCACTTAATTTGCCCTAGAGAACTGTTTTTTACCAAGTATGAAGCCTGAGCAACCTTCGCAAGGCTTTGGGCAACTCTGCGATTGAGCATTGACAGAACACTAGTCCAACCAGAAGAATCCTGGTTTGAGGGCGTTGGGCTTTCTGGGGGAGTAAGGGGATATGTTGTCTTTTATTTGTCGCGGAGACGACCCGCCGGGTCGTCTCTATGTGTATGATGGATTCAATGATTGGATAAGGAGAAAATTCATGAGCGAATCTGTGTTTCGGGAGAACGTGGTCGTCATAACAGGGGCTTCCAGCGGTATTGGGCGGGAGTTGGCTTATCAATTGGCCGATCAGGGGGCCTGGTTGGCGCTGGGAGCGCGCCGGGTGGACCGCCTGGAGGCGGTGGCGGAGGAATGCCGCCAGCGCGGGGGTCGGGTCATAACGGTACCCACCGATGTGGGAGAGGAGAGCCAATGCCAGACTCTCATCCGGCGCACGGTGGAGGAGTATGGCAGGATCAATACCCTGGTCAACAACGCCGGGACCACCATGTGGGCGATGTTTGAAGATATGCAAACTCTGGTTCCATTTGATGACGTGATGCGGGTGAACTATCTGGGGAGCGTGTACTGCACTTATTTCGCCCTGCCGTATCTCAAGGAGAGCGCGGGGCGGATCGTGGCGGTGTCCAGCGTGGCGGGGTTGACCGGCGTCCCCACCCGGAGCGGCTACGTCGCCAGCAAGCACGCTATGGCGGGTTTTTTCGATACGCTGCGGATCGAGTTGGCCGGGTATGGCGTGAGCGTGACGATGGTGCATCCTGATTTTGTCCAGACCGAGACGCGGATGAAGGCTGCCGGCCCGGACGGCAAACCTATCGAACGCAGCCCGGTGCGGGAAAGTAAAGTGATGACGGCGGAGGCTTGCGTCCGCATTTTGCTCAAGGCCGCGGCCCGCCGCCAACGCCGGGTGTTGATGTCGTCGCGCAGCAAGGTTTTGATCTGGGTCAAGCTGATCGCGCCGGGATTGGTGGATCGTATCGCCCGGAGGGCCATCGAGCGGGGGCGATGAATCTGATATTTTGCTTGCAATCAAGGAAACAATCCAGTATACTAGGGCAATACCTTCGCCAATTAAGGCGAGTTAGTAAGCACATTAACATGATGAATACG
>CBDUUP010000240.1:0-7147 GCA_965370435.1 uncultured Anaerolineales bacterium
CCTGGGATCTCGGTAACTTGATGAGGAGCTTTGTCGTTGGTCATGAATTTTCCTTCTTATTTCCTTTTATTTCCGCAGAGCACGCGGAGAACGCTTTGAAACCAAAATCTCTTCATCTTTGGCGCCCTCTCCCATCTCTGCGGTTAATGATTTATCGGCTCAAACCTAAAGATGCGAGCTTTTCATCAGTGGGGATACCGTTCTCGTCCCAGCCGCGGACTTGGTAGAACTCGTCCAGCATGGCGTCAAGCTCCACGACCTGACCGGCGGCGGGGCCTTCGGTCATCGGCTCTTCGAGCATTCGCTTCGGCAGAGTGTCGTCGGCCCGGGTGACTCCGGCTTTCAATAAGAACAATCGCTCCAGGTTGTAGACTCGATCTCCGGCCTCCATCAAGGACGCTTCGGTGTAGTCCGCGCCGGTGGCGTAATTCATGACCTGGGTCAATCGGGTGGGCCAAAGCCGCATGTCGGCATCAAACAGGTAGCGAACCGCCAAAAAGACGCAAAGCCCGGCGGCGTCAATCACCGCGAAGGCGTCTTCGTACAGCTTGATGAGGCGGGGTTTCTCGTCTATAGCGAGGGGGTCGAGTTTTTCGGGGACGCCGAACACCTCGGAATAGGCGATGTCTCCGGCCATGTGGGAGGCGCCGATGTTGGAGGTGGCGTAGAGCAAGCCCATCCCCTTGGCGCCGCGGGGGTCATAGCCGGGAATTTCCAGCTTCTTGGCAGTCATGGAATATTCGGGGTGGCCGTACTTGGCGGCTAAACGGTAGCTTCCTTCGGCCAATTCATCGCCAAACCCCTCCCGGTAGCCGGTCTGACGCACCAGTGCGATGACGGCGTCGCCATCGCCGAAACTCAATGGACGGCCCACCTCATCTTCAGACAGGATGCCGTCTTCAACCATCTCCATGGCGCAGGATATGGTCACCCCCATCGAGATTGTGTCTAGGCCCAACTCGTTGCAGAGGTAATTGGCCTTGGTGATGGCGGCCAGGTTATCCACGCCGCAGGAACTGCCCAGCGCGGCGATGGTCTCGTATTCGGGGCCTTCGCCTTTGCCTTCGTAGCCCGGTTCCTTCACTTCCGTGTCCCGCCCGCAGGCGATGGGGCATTTATAGCATGGCTTGGCGCGGATGAGATATTTCTCCAGTAGGGCGTGTCCATCAATTTTGTCCACGCCCTCGAAACGCCCGGTCTGGAAGTTGCGGGTGGGGAGAATACCCAACTCATTGGTGACCGGCGGGACGTAGGCGGTGCCCAGCTTCCGCAGGGAGGAGGATTTCACCGCGTCGCCGCCCACCTCTTTCTGCATGGCCTTGCAAAGCGTCCTCATCGGCTCCGGCTCGGCCAGAGACGGTTCACCTGTGCCGCGCACCACAACGGCTTTGAGATTTTTGCTCCCCATCACCGCGCCGACGCCGGAACGTCCGGCGGCGCGGTGGGCGTCGTTCATGATGGCGGCGATCTTGACCAGCCGTTCCCCGGCCGGGCCGATGCAGGCCACTTTGGCCTTCGGGTCGGTCAGCTCGACCAGGAGGTCGGTGGTCTCAGGGACTTCCTTCCCCCAGATTTCCTCCGCCGAGCGTATCTCGACCTGGTCATCGTTGACATAAAGATAGACCGGTTTTTCAGCGCGGCCTTCGAAGATGAACATATCGAAGCCGGTGCGTTTCATCTCGGTGGGGAATATGCCGCCGGAATTGGAGCAAGAGAGCACACCGGTCAAGGGCGCTTTGGTGACCACCATGTAGCGGTTGCCGGTGGGCGCGGGGGTGGCGGTCAACGGCCCGGTGGCAAAGATGAGGATATTCTCCGGCGACAGCGGGTCTACGGCGGGGTCCATCTCATCGTAGAGATATTTTATCGCCCAGCCTCGCCCGCCAATGAAATCTTTGGCCGTGGCGGCGTCAACGGTTTCAACCGAAGTCTCGCCGGTTGAAAGATTCACTCTCAATATCTTGCCAAACCATCCATTCAATGTCATCGTTGTTCCTCCGCGTTCAATGTGTTTGTTTCGTAAGAAGTAGAGCTATTTTGTGTGATTATCGTTCTATCCACCGGCCATAGCCGGGAATGCCGCCACCGCGTCCCCTTCTGACAAAATCTGCTCCGGCTGCGGGGTTAGACCGTTCACCAGGATGACGGTGGTTTTATCCACCGGGACGCCGAAGGAGGCGACCAAATCTGCTACGCTGGTTCCGGGGTCAACTTCCAAGTCAACCGCCCCGCCTTCAGCCTCTTCGGGCAGGTTATCACGATAGGTAGCCATGAGCTTGAGGTTCACTTTCATCGGTCATCTGCAATTATAGACCATATCAAGCCCGAGAATATCGTTGGCGTGAATGGCTTATTCAAAACTCGGGGACCAACGATAACTCAACTTATAGGCCTGGGCGATCATCAAGGTCTCAGTGGAGCGCACGCCGGGGATCAGATGAATTTGCTTATTGATGAGGTTGGACAGATGCTGCAAGTCCGGGCAAAAGACCTCCGCGATCAGGTCATAGGACCCCAGGGTCATGACCAGATAGCTCACCTCCGGCAGCGCTTCGATGGCCTGGGCGACTGTCTCGGTATGGCCGGGTTCAACCTTGACGCCGATGATGGCGGGGGCTTTGAAGCCAAAGGCGAAAGGGTCCACAATGGACACTGTGCGAACCACGCCTTCCTCCACCAAGCTGCGGTAGCGGCTGCGGATGGTCGTCTCAGAGACGCCCGCTTGTTTGGCGATTGTGGTGAAGGGGGTGCGTCCGTCCTCTTGCAAGGTTTGAAGAATTAATCGGTCTAGGTCATCCATAATATTATCGGGGATTTCGGGTGGTTATTTTGCATTCTAGCACGAATCGCATCATAAATCAAGCCAAATGGTTCGATTTTCAAAGAATTCGTTGACATTTCCCCCGAATTACGCTAGAATGAATCCACGAAAGGTTGAACCACTATTCGGTGAAAGAATCCGATCATCTTTTCACCGACCTAGCCACCTGACAGTTTTCAAAATCGATCATCGATATTCGTTTTTTTATTGAAACTGTCAGGTAGCTGCTTTACCAACATCACATAAGATACAGAACAGGAGGCGCCCTTGAACACCGAACTCTTTAAATCTATGTCCCAGAGCATTATTGAAGGCGATCTGGAAGGCTCCCAGGCTTTGGCCCGCCAATCTATAGAGGAGGGTATTGATCCATTGGAGGCCATCAACCAGGGCTTCGTCCCCGGCATTGATCACGTGGGCAAACAGTTTGGGGCCGGAGAAATGTTCATCCCCGAACTGGTGGTGGCTGGCGAAGCCATGAAAGCGGTCCTCGCGCTGTTGGAGCCGGAGATGGCCAAGAGCGGGGCGAAGCGGGACGTTCTCGGCAAGGTGGTCCTTTGCACCGTCGAGGGCGACATCCACGACATCGGCAAAACTCTGGTGGGCACCATGCTTTCCGCCAATGGGTTTGAGGTTTTCGACATGGGCGTGGACGTAGCCATTGACGCCATCATCCAGAAAGCCCTGGAAGTCGAGGCCGACATCATCGGTTTGAGCGCTCTGCTGACCACGACCATGGTCAACCAGGGAAAGGTGATTGAAAAATTGGCAGCAGCGGGCCAGCGCGAGCAGTTCAAGGTGCTGGTCGGCGGCGCGCCGGTCACCAAGAGCTGGACCGAAGAGATCGGCGCGGATGGCTACAGCGAAGACGCCATCGGCGCGGTCAACGCCGCCAAGCAGATTATGAATGTTGAAAGGAGCGCAGCGTGACCGGTAAAATTAAATCCATCACCGATCCGAAATTAAGTCTTAACGTACTCACCCCTGAGGAAGTGCAGCGCATTCACTCGGCAACGCTGGAGATCATTGAAAGCGTCGGCGTCCGTTTCCCCTCCGAGACGGCTCTGGACATCTGGGAAGCGCACGGCGCGACAGTAGATCGAGAAAGCATGATCGTCAAGGTTCCCAGACAGATCATCGAGGACGCGCTCAAACAAGCGCCCCCCTCTTACACCCTGGCGGCTCGCAATCCGACCCAAGACCTGCCCCTGGATGGCAACCACGTCTTCGTGGGCACGGATGGCTGCGGCGTGGAGGTGATTGACCTCTATACCGGAGAGCGGCGGCGTTCAGAACTGCAAGACGTGATTGACATTGGCCGGATCGCCGACGCCCTGGAAGAGGTGGGCTTCCATTGGGTGGCGGTCTCGGCGCAGGATTGCCCGCCGGAGACCCGCGGGCTTCACGAGATCAAGGCCCTCTGGGAGAATTCCACCAAACATATCCAAACCGAAAGCATCTACAACGAAGCTGAAGCTGTTGCCGCCATCGAGATGGCCGCGGCGGTAGCCGGAGGCCGAGATGCTTTACGAGAACGCCCGGTTCTCTCCATCATGCAATGCACCGCGCCGCCCCTGGGACACGACGGCGGCAGTCTGGAAGCGGCCCTTATCGCCGCGGAAGCCGGGATTCCGGTGGGATTTATGACCATGGCGGCCAGCCTGACCACCGGCCCGGCCACAATGGCGGGCACGCTGGCGGTCGGCAACGCGGAGGTCATCAGCGCGACGGCGCTCATTCAATTGGCCCACCCGGGTGCGCCGGTGTTCTACGCCGCGGCCCAGACGGCTTCGGATTTGCGATCCGGCGGGTACACCGGCGGCGGCCCGGAGGATTTCCTTTTCGGCGCAGCCACCAACGCGCTCTCGGATTTCTACGACATCCCCCTCTCGATGGGTTCCTTCGCCACCGGAGCCAAAGTCCCCAATTGGCAGGCGGGCGTGGATAACTCGCTGTCCACGTTCATGTCCTGCGTAGTGATGTCCGACATGCTGTTGGGCGTGGGCTTCCTGCACGGGAGCCGGATTTGGTCTTACGCCCAGATGTTGATGGATTGCGAGATCTTCAATATCGTCCACAAGATGATTGAAGGTATAGTGGTGGACGACGAGACCCTGGCTATGGACGCTATCAAGGCCGTCGGGCCGGGCGGGAACTTCCTGGCCCAGCCTCACACCCTCAAGCACATGCGAGAAGTGTTCCTGCCCCAATTCATGGACCGCCGCCCCTATAACGTATGGGAAGAAAAAGGGGACAACGCCCCGGACTGGGCGACCGCCAAAGCCCAGAATATCCTGGAAACCCACCAACCCGAGCCATTAGACTCCAACCTTTCGGCGGAGTTAGAGCGGATCATCGCATCAGTCGAAACAGGTGAACCCCATGCAGCCTAAACTCGAACTCCTCAACGACGAACTCATCCAGCGCATTCTGGACGAAGCCTTCCAACTATTAATGAACCCCGGTGTCCGAGTGCAGTCGCCAGAGGCCCGTAAGCTACTGGCGGAGGCAGGCGCGGACGTTGACGACAACACCGAGATCGCCCACATCCCCGAATCCGTGGCCCGCAAGGCGCTGGAGACCGTCCCCCATGAATTCTTCCTCTACGACCTGGCCGGGGAGCCGACGGTTCGTTATGGCGGGGACGCCGTTCACTTTGACCCCGGCTCTTCCGGGGTGAGCGTCCTCGACCCTGACTCGCTTGAGCATAAGTCTTCCACGACGCCTGACTTGATCCGGTTGGTCAAAGTCGCCGAGATGCTGCCCCAGTACGACGCCCAATCCACCGCGGTGGTATGCGGCGAGGTGAGCGAACTCATCGGCGATCTATACAGGCTGTACATCCTATTGTTGTTCTCCTCCAAGCCCATCGTCACCGGCGCATTCAGCGCGAAAACAACCCAAGCGATGTTCGACATCCTGGCGATCTTCGCCGGAGGGCGTCAAGAACTGGCCGAGAAGCCCCGAGCTGTGTTTGACGTTTGTCCCTCGCCTCCCCTGGTATGGACTGACTTCGGCGCGGATAATTTAATTGATTTGGCTCGCGCCGGGGTTCCGGCCCAGATCGTCTCCATGCCTTTGGCCGGAGCGGGCGCGCCGGTCACGCTGCTGGGGTCGGTGACCCAACACGCGGCCGAGTGCATCAGCGGAATGACCATCCACCAATTAGCCAAAGCGGGGTCGCCCATCGTATGGGGCGGCGCGGCAGCCATCATGGACATGCGCACGGGCACCACTCCCATGGGCGCAATCGAGACCGCCATGATTGACGCTTCTTACGCCCAGGTCGGGAAGTCGCTGGGATTTCCCACTCACACCTATCTAGGAGCCAGCGATTCCAAGTTGGTGGACGTGCAGGCCGGGTTGGAGAGCGGTATCTCGGCCGTTATCGGCGCATTGGCGGGGATCAATATGATCTCCGGGGCGGGGATGCTCAATTTCTTGATCAGCCAAAGCGCGGAGAAACTGGTAATCGATGCAGAGGCCATCGCTATGGCTCAACGCCTGCTGGAAGGGATGCAGGTGCGCACCGAGACGCTGGCGACGGCCTTGTTCGAGGGCATCAACTTCAAGGGTGACTTCCTCAAGAAGAAAGAGACTCGCAAGTTGTACAAAGTTGAGCAAAACATCCCCTCCTCGGTGATAGACCGCGCTTCGGTTCGCGGCTGGCAGCAAGATGGAGGCCAGGACGCCTTTGGACGCGCCAAAACCCGCGCAAATGAATTATTAGCCGCCTACCAACGGCCGGAAATCCCAGAGAAGCAAGCCGCCGAACTTCAAGAGATGGTCGAACACCTGGCGCGGGGAGCGGGGATGGACAAACTGCCCAAGATAGACCTTCAGTAGAGCGTAGACGGTGAACTGGTCTCAAGGCGAGTTCCTAATCACCGACGATAAATCCCGGGCGGATATGGATTTCATATCCGGCTCTTTGCACACCACCTACTGGGCGAGCGATCGCCCAGTATCTATTACCAAGCAATCCATTGATAACTCCGTGCTGTTGTCATTGTTCCACCAAGAAAGGCAGATCGGGTTCACCCGCATCGTATCCGACCATTCAACCTTCGCCTGGATATGTGACGTCTTCGTCCATCCCGAATTCCGAGGGGAGGGATTGGGCAAGTGGTTGATGGAATGCACGGTCAACCATCCGGCGGCTCAGGTTCGTTTGGTCTTGCTGGCAACCAAAGACGCCCACGGCTTATACGAGAAATACGACTTCGTCCGCCGTGAATGTATGTACCGCACAAATCCATATCCTTAGTGGTATCATTAACGGCGTTACTGATGGGGGCTCAGTGCAGTCCCAGATCGGTCAGTGGG
>CBDUUP010000241.1:0-7107 GCA_965370435.1 uncultured Anaerolineales bacterium
GCATTGACGCCAACCAGCAATTGGCCGACATCTTGGGCTATAAATTAGAGGAGTTGGTCGGTATGCAAGTGAGCGAGTGGGTGGCCCCAGAAGACAGAGAACAGGTTCTAAAGAATATGCTCGAAGGCCGAGAAGATTTTTACCAACACCGGGCCTTACGCAAAGATGGCAGCATCATTGACGTTGAGATTCGCCCCAGGATGATGGAAGTAAAGGGGCAATCCCTCCGGGTCACCGCCATCCTTGACATCACCGAGCGAGTGCGATCCGAGAATCTTCAAAATGCGGTTTATGACATCGCCCGGGCCGCGGACAGTTCGCAAAACCTGGATGACCTTTATGCCGCCATCCACAAGATCATTGGGGAGGTAATGCCGGCGGAGAATTTCTACATCGCCCTCTACGACGAGGAAGAAGATATTCTCAGCTTTCCCTATTACCATGATTCGGTAGACCCTCCGCCGCCTCCAGAGAAATTGAGCCGGGGTTTGACTGCCTACGTCCTGCGCACCGGTGAGTCTTTGCTTTGCACCGAGGGGATCCATGAGAAATTGGAACGCCAGGGGGAAGCGGAGTTGCTGGGATCGCCTTCACCCATATGGCTGGGCGTCCCTCTTATGGTTGAGGGCAAGGCGATCGGCGTTATGACTGTCCAGCACTACACCAATCCTGACGCCTATAGCGAACAGGATCAACAAGTGCTGGAATTTGTCTCTACGCAGGTGGCGATGACATTGGAACGCAAACAGGCGGAGGAAGCTCTGCAGAAATCCAACTCACGATTGCAGTCTGTTATGGATGCTTCCAACATCGGGGTCTGGGATACTGATTTTTCTGAGGATGATTTCTATCTCTCCCCCAGTTGGAAAAACCAGATCGGCCTGGATGAGGATGCTGAGGTAGATCAGGTTGCAACCTGGGAAAGCCGCCTGCACCCCGAGGATAAGGAGCGCGTACTCCGAGGCTGGGATGAATACTTGGAAGGCGAACGACCGGATTACAATATCGAGTTCCGCTTGCGCCATGAGGATGGCTCCTACCGGTGGATTTTCTCTCAGGGAGAGGCGTTCTTTGATAAGGAGGGGAACCTGGCTCGCGCGTTGGGCTGCCATGTAGACATCTCTAATGTCAAACAGGCGGAGCAGGACCTGCGGGAGAGCGAGGAAAGATATAGAAATTTATTTGACAACGCAACTGACGCCATCTTCGTCCATGACATGATGGGCCAGTTCTTGGATGTGAACCGCGTAGCCTGTGAACGATTAGGGTACAGCAAAGATGAATTGTTGCAACTTTCCCCCATGGATATTGATGACCCGGAATATGCAAAGAAAATCCCAGAACGAACTGAAGAACTACTGGAGAAGGGGTACCTAACGGTCGAAGGCGCTCAGGTTCGGAAAGACGGTCATATCGTTCCCATAGATATGACCTCCCGCTTGATCGAATATGATGGCAAGCAGGTCATCCTCACCAGCGCCCGGGACATAACTGAGCGCAAGCAGGCGGAAGAAGCCTTGCGGGACCGCACTCATATGCTCGACGAACGGGTCAAAGAACTCAACTGTTTATACGGTATCTCCAAACTTATTGAAGCCTCGGGAGGGTCCTTGGAGACCATTTTCCAGGGAACAATTGCTCTCATCCCTCCCGCCTGGCAGTTCCCAGACATCACCTGTGTGCGTATAACCCATGAGGGAAAAGAATATACCTCCCAAGATTTCAAAGAAACCAAATGGAGTCAAACCTGTGATATTCATGTATTTGGGGAGATTGCGGGCGCTATTGATGTTCATTATCTAGAGGAGATGTCTGAGAGCGATGAAGGGTCTTTCTTGTTTGAAGAGCGAGACCTCCTTGAGGCTGTTGCCGAGCAGATAGGACGCGTGGTTGAGGGTGTGCGCGCAGATCAAGCATTGCATGAATATTCGGTACGCCTGGAAGATATGGTTGAAGAACGCACCCAAAAACTAGGCGACATCCAGGAACAAATGGTTCGCCAGGAAAAGTTGGCCACCCTGGGCCAACTGGCCGGAGGCGTGAGTCACCAGATGCGGGCGCCCCTTTCGGGAATCTCTAACGCGGTCTACTATCTCCAGGCGGTCCTGCCCGAGGCCAGCGAGGATGTAAAAGAGTATCTGGCTCTGATCTCTGATGAGGTCAAGGATTCCAACAAGATCATCTCCGACCTGCTCGATTTCGCCCGCATCCAGCCCACCAGCCGAGAACAAGTTCCGGTATCCGATCTACTGGGGCGGGTGATGGGAAAAACGCCGCCCCCCGATAATGTGGATATTGAGACCGATATAGACGAGGGTCTCCCGGCTTTGTTCATCGACCGCCACCAGTTAAGCCAGGTGATTGAAAACCTGGTGACCAACGCCTACCAGGCTATGCCCAAAGGAGGGACTTTGTCCGTCAGCGCTGAGTCAGTTGAAGATAAGGTAAAGATCACCGTCCGAGATACCGGCGTGGGCATCTCTGAAAAGAATATAGCCAAAATATTTGAGCCGCTGTTCACCACCAAAGCCCGGGGCATCGGTTTGGGTTTAGCGCTCTCCAGGGACCTGGTGGAGGCCAATGGAGGCAGGATCGAAGTAGAAAGCGAAGAAGGGGTGGGCACTTCTTTCACCGTCACTTTGCCCACAATTGGGGAGGCCGCATGAGTAAAACGATAAAAGTCTTGGTTGTTGACGACGACGTTATGATGTCCCAAACCCTGGTGGATATTTTGAACGTCAAGGGGTATCAGGCCTCTTCCGCCAATTCCGGTCCTGCGGCCCTGACCGAGATCGAGAAGGCAGCCTGGGATTGTGTGTTATCGGATATCAAAATGCCGGAGATGAACGGCGTGGAATTGTTCCGGGCTATCCGGGAGGAAAAACCGCAAATATCGATGGTGCTGATGACTGCTTATGCCCACGAGGAGTTGATCGCAGAGGCTTTGGCAGAAGGAGCCACCGCGGCTCTGTACAAGCCCTTGAATATCCCCGAACTGCTGGACTTGCTCTCTTCACTGGCGGCATAGATATTGTCACTCCAATAAAAACAGCCCCGGACGGTCTCCAAGACCTTTCGGGGCTGTTGATTTTGGTTCATTCTGCGTATTTATCCCAATTTGATACGGATCTGGTCGGCTTGCTCTTGCAGAGCATTATTTCTGGCTTGGGCTTCCTCGGCCATTTGGATGAAAGCTCGGCTCAGATGTCCTACCTCGTCGGTGCGGTAAGCTACGGCGCGAAGAGATTGGGGGTCAAAATTCCCAGCTTCGACCGCCCCGGCGGCCTGGGTTATGGCGAGGATGGGTTGGGTCACCTGATTGCTGACCACCACTGCCGCGCCCAGAGCTAGGCCCAGGAAGACCAGAAGGGAGGCCCCGCCCACAATGGAGGAGGTCAAGACCTGCTGGTTGGAGAGGGCTACCTGGGCGTCCACTAACGGTTGGTGCAGTTGGACCATCTTATCTACTTCCGTTATCATGCCTGCCATCCGTCTGGCCGATTCCTCCCCCAACGTGACTGCGGTCTCCCAATCCCCTTCTTCAGCCGCTTCTACCAACTTTTCTATTTCAACGTCATAAGCCTGCTTCTCTCGTTCGAATTCAAACAGGATAGCCTGGATAGTTGCGCTCTCGGCGCGGATGACGGCGTTGCGGAGGAAGAGATCGATGTGGGTGTTCAAGCGTTCGTGGGCGTGGATGAACTCTTCATCGTGACTGAGGACGTAGCTCAATTCGGCCAGGGCCATCTCTTGGAGGGTGTTCTTGGTCTTTAAGGCTTCGCTCAGTTCGCCTTCCACCTTGATGAGGTCGTAGGCCAGCTTGTCCAGGATGTTGATGGATAGGATCGTCCATCCGGTGATCAGCACCCCAATGAAGATGATGCTGCCGAAGATGGCTAAAAGCTTGCCCTGGATCTTGAGATTCTGGAATGTTCTAATCATTTTAGTTGCTCCTTTTGATCCAGTTCGGTTATTCTTCGCGGGGACGGGCTAAACCGGTCAGCACCATCTTGCGCCGCCGGGATTCGTGGAGTTGTTGGTTGAGCGTGTCCACTTCTCTCTGCAAGGCGGCCTCCTGTTCGCTGAGGGACTCGGCCATCGTGTCTATGGCTTGGGCCAGCTTACCCAGACCGTCGTGGCGATCCAGAGCTTCCTCCAGGAGTTCGACCCGGTAGCGGTTTCCCTTGGCGGCCACCACCGCGTTGGTGAGGCTGAGAATCGGCTGGGTCAGTTTGCTGGATACCAGGAAGGCCCAAATCGCCAGTAAGGGGAAGATGATCAACCCCACCAGGCCGGCCAGGACGGCGCTTTGGTTCTGGTTGGAGACTGCTTCCACTTCTTCCTCCAGGGCGATATCTGCTTCGAACACCATATCGTCAAGCTGTTGGTCTATGCCTTCTTCTGCACGGAAGACCTCATCCAGCAGTTGGATGTCCACCTCGCCTTCGTCCACCAGCGCGGCGACCTCCTCGAAATCGGCTTCAATCGCTTCCCGGTCATGTTCGATGAGGTCTAACTCCAGGTGGGACTCACTTTCGGTTAGCTCCCGGAGTTCGGCGATCAAAGTGTCCAGGGTTAGACTGGCCTGTTCAAATCGGGCGAGGGCTTCATCATCGGCATGAAGTACGTAGGCCCTTTCGGCTAGTTCTTCTTGCAGCAGGTTGAATTCGATGAGTTCGTATAGGGTGCGGCGCTGGCTGTGCTCGTGGATATCCACGATGCCCTCGTCAATGAGGAAGATATTGTAAATGGAGACTCCGATGATGATGACCGCACAAACCAGAATGAAGCCGAAGACGCCCAGACTCTGGACGGCTTTCAGGGTGGTCTTTATTTTCGTCATAGGGATTTCCTTTATTTGGTCGTCATCATGATCACGCCATCCCAGTCGTTGGGGCGGCCTTCAGCGAGATATTGTTGGGTCAGACTAAGGTAGAGGGAGGCAGTTTTATCCTCTGGGTGGCGCTCTAACACCGAGGCAAAGAGCGGTTGGGCAGCGGAGAAATTGCCCAGGGTGTACAGCCTCAGTCCCTCGGTGTAGTCCGCCTGGGTGGAGAGTTTCAATTCTTTGCGGCCCTCCGGGTCTGCGTCGAAGATCTCGTACAGCCGGATGGGTTTCTCCCGGCCCTTGACGATGACAGCGCCCAACGGGCGGGTGTTGTATTTGCCGGGTTCTTCCAGGCGGGCCAGGGTCTCGGCGCTGATGATGAGGGAGATGCCGAAGAATTTGGACAGCCCTTCGATCCGGGCGGTGAGGTTCACATTGTCGGAGAAGGCGTCGCCCTGCAAGCGGGTCTCCTCGCCGATCATGCCAACCATCATATGCCCGGTGTGGATGCCGATGCCCAGGTCAATAGGGTGCAGCCCCTGTGCCTGCCTCTCGGCGTTGTATTGGTTCACTACCTTGATCTTTTGGATACCCGCTTTGAGAGCGTCTTCCACCTCATAGGGGAATACGGCCATCATGCCATCCCCCAGGAACTTGACTATAAAACCGCTATGCTCCTGGATGGCTGGGCTGACCCGTTTCAAGTAAGTGTTGATGAAATCGAAGTTCTCCTGGGGAGTCATTCCTTCGGAGATGGTGGTGAAGGAGCGGATATCGGAGAACATCACCGCCATCTCGGCGCTCACGTGGTCGCCCAGATTGATCTCGGTGATGCTGTTCTTTTCCAGGAAGTCCAGATAAGCCACTGGCACAAAGCGGCTGGAAGCGGATAGGAGTTGGTCTTTGGCCTGGGCGGAGGCAGTGATGGAATTGACCATATTGTTGAAAGCCCGGGCCAACTGCCCCAGTTCTTCCCGCCGTTTGACGTAGGCTTCCAGCAGTTCGGGTTCATAGGCGTCGTTCTCAAAGGCTACCACTGCGTTGGTCATGTGCAGGATCGGCTCGGCGACCTGATTGGTGACGATAGAGGCCACTATTGCCAGACCGGAGAAAAGCACCAGGCTGACCACCCCAACCGCAATAGATTTCTTGGTTCGGGTGTCCGCTTCCAGGAGGTCTTCCTTAAGTTCGAGTTCGCCTTTATAGACGAAGCGCTCAATCTGGTCGTGCATCCGTTCGACGCGCTCGGCTTCGATAGCGTCCACTTCCGCGGCCAGTTCCAGGGCGGCTTCGTATTCGCCCTGTTCGTGAAGCTCGACCACCTCATCGAAAGTGCGGTTGTATTCTTCTATCTCCTCGCTCAAGAGGCCCAGGGCGTCGCGCTGATCGGTCGAATTGGCGTCAATCAGCGCTCGGCGAAGGTACAGGTCGGCAAGTTCCTCCGCTTCCTCGTACTGGACCAGGAAGCGCTCCTCCCCGGTGAAGCGGAAGTCGTTGATGGCGATCTGCTGCTCTAGCAAGTAGACCTGCACTTCCTCGACTTCGGCCAATTCCAACGCCTCTTGGACGACCTCCTTCACCTCCTGGTTGAACTGAACGATAGTATAAATCGTCCATCCGGTGGTGATCGCGCCCAGAAGGGTGATGAGGGAAAAGAGCGTCAGGAGTTTGGATTGGGTCTTAAGGTTTTTGAACCATCCCATGGGTTTGTTGAGCCTCCTTTCGGGTGAGGTTTGTGGATTGATGAAAATGGCAATATTTGCCTGTAGATAAATCGTATCTGGTTTCTCTTGATTATATAGCATTCAGGATTTGGATTCAAGCGAAATTCGCCCCCAGTTAGGCTGGATATTAGAAGTGTAAAGGGCGAAAAAACTTTGCCACGAAGCAACGGAAATTTACCACGAAGGCACAAAGTCTCAGTGACTAGAGTCTACACCATATATGTGGGTCTATTGTGTCCACAGAGTCTAATATATGGCGGTCAGATTGTGAATATTGTCCATAGTTTACATAAATTCCATGCTATCTGCACCAGAATTGCACCAAACCAATGATATCAACCGGAAAGGCGACTCGTTTTCTCCATCCTAAATTTAGTAAAATCCTACATCTCGGTTAAGAACCGATCAGTTTTACCGGTCGCCAAAGTCAGTACGACTGACGCCGGTGGCGTCACGGTCTTCACCAGCGGGAAGCGTTCTTCCGAATCCAGGTTCCCGTTGCTGGGTGTGCGCCAAGCAAGCGCGACCTAATCCCCTCGAGTCCAATTCTGGATG
>CBDUUP010000242.1:0-7105 GCA_965370435.1 uncultured Anaerolineales bacterium
TCTCCCTGGAAGGGAGAGGGGCGCGAGCGCAGCGAGCGGGGTGAGGGTCGGAAAAGCGGGAGAGAAATCTTGGATAGGAATTAAGTACCTGCAACTTCCCGCTCTCCCTCCTTGTATTCCTTGATAGAAGCATCTTGTTAATTTGGTACACTCTATAGAAGGAGACCCATCCCATGAAACAGCACCGCTGGCCTATCCTGACCTTGTTCATCCTCTCCCCGATGATCGGGGAACTGCTCTCCGGCTCTGCGCCGCCAGTGGAGTTCTTCAATCCGTTTGGGTTGATGATTCTGACCGCCCTTTACGGGAGCGGGGCGTTGCTGATCCGGGACATGGTTCGGCGTTGGGGGAAGGGCTGGATTAGTGTGGTCTTGCTGGGGATGGCTTACGGCATCTACGAGGAGGGGCTGGTGGTGCGCAGCTTCTTCGATTCCACCTGGATGGACCTGGGCGCGCTGGCGGAATACGGCCGTTGGCTGGGGGTCAATTGGTTGTGGACGTTGGACTTGACCATTTATCATGCGGTGGTCAGCATCACCATCCCCATCTTGCTGGTGGATTTGATTTTCCCGGCGCATCGAGACCAGCCCTGGTTGAGCCGGAGGGGGCGGGTGGTCTTCACGCTGCTATTCCTATTGACGTTGGTGTTTGGACCGTTGGCTGGGATGAAAGCATCACCGCTGCATTTACTGGGAAGCCTGATTGTGATGGGGGTGTTGGGTCTGGCGGCGTATTTATGGCCGGTGCGGAGAGAGGGGGAGGGGAAACGGGTGTATCCGGCTCCGGTGGGGTGCTTCACCTTGCTGGGGTTCTGCGGGATGCTGCTCTTCTTTTTGGCGATGTACCTGATGCCTGAACTCAATTTCCCGGCGCTGCTGGGGGTGGCTTTCAGCGGGTATTTGCCGTTGGCGGTGGGGCTGCTGGTATGGATGCTGGGTGGAGCCGGGATGCAGGATAAGCACCGCTGGGGGTTGAGCGCCGGGGCTTTGGGGGTCATGGTTCTGCTGGCGATCATACAGGAGGCCGACCAGGCCAACCGGGTGGACAATACCAGCGGGATGGCCTGTGTGGGGATGTTCTTCATGCTGTTGATGCTGGCGGTGGGGTTGTATACCTGGCGGCGGAGGTTAAATGAAACGAGCCGCGAGGAGGTCGCGGCTCAGGTTTAGGATAGGGGGATGGTTCGGTTTAGTGACCGTGAGGAGCGCCTTCGTCTTCCCATTGGTCTGCGCCGGGCAGTTTGTCGGCCAGTTGGTGGGGTTTGTGGATGAGGATGGGGAAATGTTGGGGGCAGATCCAATGCGTATCGTTCTGGTATTGGAATTTGAGCAGGGGAATCTGGCTGTTGTCTCGGTCGCAGTGAATGCATTTGGGGGTAGTTTCGGTCACGGGTATTCTCCAATGGATGTATTTTTACTTCAGGTCTCTTTTCATCTGGTCGCGCCATTCGAAGGAAGCGCCGAAGAGGAGGCCCAGGATCATCAGTACGGGGATGGCGAGGATGCTTATCGAGTTAGCCCAGTCGGCCTCCACGAATATGGGCAAGAGGATGAAAACGAGAAAGCCCAGCACCCCGCCGATGATCAGCCCCCGCCAGGTCTGGGATACAGTCTTGGCTGAATCTCGGATGAAACTCTCTTTTTGCTTGACTTTCCGATATTTTCTCGAAGCCGTTTGCTGGGACTTGCGCTCCTGTTTTTGAGGGTCGCGGGCTTGTAGTTGGCGGTCGCGTAATTTTTTCAGGCGTTCTTGCTCGCTGTTTCCGCTGGACATGGGCTTGCTCCTTTCAACTGTAGGGCCAGTTAACTATCTGAAAGTATAATCCATGTGGGAGAACAAGGCAATTACAAATGTGTATGGGTACTCGCGCCAGATAGAGCTATTATAGTATAATATTATCAACAATGTCATAAAATAAGCGAAAGAACCTATGAGATTAATTGTTACCGGCGGAACCGGTTTGATTGGAAGGGCATTGGTCGCCTCGTTGGCAAGCGATGGACATGAAGTCATCGTCCTGTCTCGTAATCCGGGGCGGAAGTTTGATTTCCCCTCCGGCGTAACCGTGCAGGGATGGGATGCAAAGACCACCCACGGGTGGGGCCATTTGGTTGAGGGGATTGATGCGGTGGTCAACCTGGCGGGAGAGAGCCTGGCCGGGGAGGGATTCTTCCCCCGGCGATGGACGGCGGCCCGGAGAAAACGCATCCGGGATAGCCGCCTGAATGCCGGAGAGGCTATCGCCCAGGCGGTTGAGGCGGCCGCCCACAAGCCAGAGGTCATCGTGCAAGCTGCCGCAATCGGCTATTATGGACCGAGAGGGGATGAGGCCCTCACCGAAGAGGATTCGCCAGCCCAGGATTTCTTGGCCCAACTTTGTGTGGACTGGGAGCATTCCACCGCCCGAGTGGAGGAGATGGGCGTGCGGCGGGCCGTCATTCGTTCAGGTTTGGTTTTGAGCATGGATGGGGGTGCATTTCCACGGATGCTTTTGCCGTACAAGCTGTTCGCCGGAGGGCCGTTTGGGCATGGCCGACAAGTCAATTCCTGGATACACATGGCCGACGAGGTTGCCGCCATCCGTTTCTTAATTGAATATAAGGAGGCTCGGGGCGCGTTCAATCTGACAGCGCCCAGCCCGGTGTCCAATCGAGCCTTTGGCAAGACCTTGGGGAAAGTGATAAGACGCCCTTCCTACATGCCGGTGCCGGGGTTTGCGATGAAGCTGATGTTTGGAGAGGTGTCCACCGTTGTGTTGGATGGTCAGCGTGTGTTGCCGAAAGGTCTGCAAGGGCTTGGATTCACATTCCAATTTCCCGAACTTGAAGGCGCGCTGCGGGATTTATTGGGATGAATTGGCAACCAAGAAGCAGGATGACTGTAAGGCCGGTGTTAAATACACGATTGCGTATGATTACTGAGGGGTTTTCATTCTGATTAGCCATTTGGCGCACTTTTTTTCAAACGACGATATTTATTCCTTTCATTTTCAGTATACGGCGAGTTTGATTTGGTCGCAAATTGGATGGAAGATTGAGTCACCCTTGACACAGAACAAGCGTTCGGATATAGTATGGTCATCCTCTAAATGAGAACGATCATGGATGAAAGAAAACCCACACTTACACGCGATACGGTTTATCCCCTGCATTCTTTGCGAACCCTGGCCCTGCACACCCAGGGACTGACCAGGGCCAATGGAACTGAATCTGCGCCCACTGGCGAGGCTATCCGGGCTTTGGTGGAGCAGATCGGATGTGTGCAGATTGACACTCTGCAAATGGTGCAGCGCAGCCATTATCTCGCTCTTTGGAGCCGGTTGGGGAGTTACGAAACTGCCGATTTTGACCGGTTGATCTACAGCGGGAAGGACAGCGTTCTGATGGAGCAGTGGCGGCACGCGGCCTCGATAATCCCGTTGACGACTTACCGGCACCAGCTTCCGCGCATGCGCAGTCGGCGTGAAACCCCGGCCACGTACACGGCCAGATGGCTGGCAGAGGAAAGCAACCAGAAAATGCTCGTAGAGGTCAAGGAGCGCATCCGGCGGGAAGGGCCGCTGCGGTCCGCGGACTTCAAATACGACGGCCCCAAGCGGGGCAGTTGGTGGGATTGGAAGCCTGCTAAGTACGCCTTGGAGGTCCTGTTCTCCTATGGCGACTTGATGATCTCGGACCGGGTCAATTTCCAGCGGTTCTACGAGTTGACCGAGAGGGCGTTGCCCGATTGGGTGAATGCTGATGAACCGACCCAAGAGGAGGCCGACCGGTTCTTTGTGGAGCAGGGGGCGCGGGCGCTGGGGGTGTGCAGGCCGGGCCAGACCGGGGACTACGCTCACCGGAAGCGAGGGGTGACCAACCGTATCGCCGGGGAGATGATCGTCGAGGGCGTTCTGGTAGAAATTCAAGGCGAACTTGCCAACGGCGAGATTGAGACCTTGGTCGTACACCGGGACAATCTTGGGCTGCTGGAACAGGCCGCCGCGAGGGAGATCGTCCCGGAGCGGACTACCTTCCTCTCGCCCTTTGATAATCTGTTCTGGGCGCAGAGACGCGATCTGGATCTATGGGGCTTCTGGCAGTCGCTGGAGGCTTACAAACCTGCCGAGCAGCGCAAGTATGGTTACTTCTGCCTACCCATCCTGCATAAGGGCCGGTTAGCGGGACGCTTCGACCCCAAACTGGAGCGCAAGACGGGAACGCTGCGCCTCAAGGCGATGTACCTGGAGAAGGGCGTGACGGCAGGCGACGAACTGGTGCGCGACGTGGCGGAGGCCATGCGGGATTTTTTGGCTTTCCATGAGGCGGATGATCTGGTCATTGAGGCCAGTAAGCCCAAAGTGTTTGGCAAGAAATTGCTCAAGGCGCTCTAATAGGAGAATTGATGATGAAAACTCGCTGTGAATGGGCCGGGGAGGATCCCCTTTACCTGCAATACCATGATGAAGACTGGGGCGTCCCGGTGCATGATGATGACAAACTTTTTGAGATGCTGACCCTGGAGGGCGCGCAGGCGGGTTTGAGCTGGCGCACGATCCTCAACAAACGAGAGGGCTACCGGAAAGCCTTTGACAACTTCGACCCCAGCAAGGTGGCCGCATACGATGAGGCCAAGATACAGGAATTGCTCAACAATCCCGGCATCGTCCGCAACCGGCTCAAAGTCCGGTCCGCGGTGCAGAACGCCCAGGCGTTCCTGGAGGCGCAGGCGGAATTTGGCAGCTTCGATGCGTATATCTGGGAATTCGTGGGGGGGAAGCCTAAGGTCAACGCCCGGAAAAAGATGGGCGAACTCCCGGCCGAAACCGAAGAATCGAAGGCGATGAGCAAAGACCTGCGCAAACGGGGCTTCAATTTCGTCGGCCCGACCATCTGCTATGCTTTCATGCAGTCGGTGGGGATGGTCAATGACCATGAGGTCAAGTGCTTCCGGTATGGGGAGGTGTGAGATTGGTCTGACTGGTCGGACCAGTTAGACTACTTTGTGGTAAACTTGTCAGCCGTTTTGGAATCTCCTTCTTAAAGAAATCGAGAGCCAAGTACGCCATTCTTGGCTCTCATGAATAAGGAGGAGAAGAAGAGAAATCGCCCAAATTCACTATTATCTTACCAATATATGTTAAAACGTGCTTGACGCTTACCCTACGATTGCCCTACGATTGCCCTGCGACAGCATGACAATTGAGTTAATATTTCATAATTAAGAGGAAATTCGATGGATTTAGCATTACAGACTGAGAACCTGGGACGGATCTATAAAATCCGGGGCGGGAAGAAGACCGACAAGAAGGAATTGACAGCCTTGAAGGAGGTCAACGTTGAGGTCAAGAAGGGAGAGTTGTTTGGTCTGCTGGGGCCTAATGGGGCCGGGAAGACGACCCTCATCAAAATCCTGACCACCCTGCTGGCGCCCACCACGGGCCGTGCTCTGGTGGCCGGGATTGACGTCATCCTGTCGCCGGAGAAAGTGCGCCCGCTCATCAATATGGTTTCGGGCGGCGAGTCTTCCGGGTACGGCCTGCTGACCGTTCGGGAGAACTTGTGGATGTTCTCCCAGTTTTACGGCATCCCTTCCAAGCTGGCGAACCAGCGCATCAAGGAACTGCTGGAGGTGGTCGGCATCGGGGACCGGATAAATACCAAGTCCTCCGACCTCTCCACCGGACTGCGCCAGAAGATGAACATCGTGCGGGGATTCATGACCGACCCGGAAGTTCTCTTCCTGGACGAGCCGACCCTGGGCCTGGACGTGGGCGCCTCTCGCGACGTGCGCAAGTTCATCCGCGGCTGGGTGGACGACAACCCCACCCGCACGATCCTGCTGACCACCCATTACATGGTGGAGGCGGATGAGTTGTGCGACCGGGTGGCCATCATCAACCAGGGTCAGGTGCTGGCCTGCGACACCCCGGCCCGGCTCAAACATTCCTTGCAGCAGGACGCCATCTTCCGCCTGGACGTCAGCCCGCTGAATGGGATAGGCGTGGAGGTCTTCGAGGCGCTTTCCGGGGTGCGGCAGGTGGCGCTCAAGGAACTGGACGGCTCCACCCAGTTGGAACTCATTCTGGAGGAGGACGACGTATTGGGCGCGGTGGTCAACACCATGACCGACAATGACATCCACATCTTGAACTTGCAGAAACGGGAACCCACCCTGGAAGATGTTTTCATGGAACTGGTGGGGAAGAGCATGGAGGAGGTGGAAAGTGGAGACAAGTAGCGGTATCCAGAAAAACACCGGCTGGCGGCTCTTTCTCCAGACGGTGATAGGGCGGGCCTATTCGCGCATGGTGGGGATGATGCGGGAACGCTCCTGGATGTTCTTCGACATCTTCCTGCCGGTGCTGGGCGTGGCGGCATACGTCTTTGTCTACCGGGCTATCGGCGCGCCGGAAGTGTACGTGGGGTTTGTGGTGATGGGCGGGGCCATGACGGCCTTCTGGCTCAACGTGCTCTGGTCCATGAGCAGCCAGATGTACTGGGAGAAAGAGACCGGCAACCTGGCCCTCTACATCATGGCCCCTAACTCGTTGATGGCGGTCCTGCTGGGGATGGCAATTGGCGGGTTATTTGCCGCCGTCCAGCGGGCCGTGGTCATCACCCTGTTGGGAATCTGGATGTTTGGGGTGCATTTCGAGGTGTCCAATTATTTGCAGTTGTTCGGCGTATTCATACTGGCGATGGTGGCGTTGTATGGGTTGGGAATGATGACCTCCTCTTTATTCCTGCTTCTGGGCAGGGAGGCCTGGCATATCTCCAACCTGGCGCAAGAGCCGGTTTATCTGGCTTCGGGGTTCTATTTCCCCATCAAGAGCTTCAACTTCTGGGTGGCGGCGGGAGCTTCCATAATCCCGCTCACGCTGGGCTTGGACGCCATGCGGCAGTTGTCCTTCCCAGAGGGGCCGAGTCTGGGCTTCCTGGAGGTGAAGGTTGAACTCCAAATTCTTGCGGCTTTGGCGGTGGTGTTCTTATTCGGGGCGCGATATTTCTTGGTGAAGATGGAGAAGCTGGCCGTGCGGGAAGGACGCCTGACGGAGAGCCGGAGGTAAACATGGAAAACACAGAAAAAAACATGGATAGAAACCCAATCATCAAGCGCACTTTCC
>CBDUUP010000243.1:0-7078 GCA_965370435.1 uncultured Anaerolineales bacterium
CTGGTGGACTGCATGGTGGCCCTGCCCGGCCAACTTTTCTACAGCACCCAGATCCCGGTGTGCTTGTGGTTCATCGCCCGGAACAAGGACAACGGCAAGTTCCGCGACCGCCGGGGCGAGACCCTCTTCCTGGATGCCCGGCAGATGGGCAGCATGATGGACCGCACCCACCGCGAGCTGACCGAAGACGACATCGCCCAGATCGCCGGGGCATACCACGCCTGGCGGGAAGGGGAGGGTTACGAAGACCAACCCGGCTTCTGCAAGGCCGCCACCCTGGAGGACATCCAGGGCCACAACTACATCCTCACCCCCGGTCGCTATGTTGGCGTGCCCGACCAGGAGGAGGACGACGAACCCTTCGAGGAGAAGATGGCGAGGCTGAGGGCGACGCTGGCGGAGCAGTTTGAGGAGAGTGAACGGTTGGAGGCGCAGATCAAGCGCAATTTAGAGGAGTTGGGTAATGGGGAGTAAATTAACGATATTACCAATGATAGGTGAGCTTCCAGAAAACTGGAAAGTTGCTAGATTCGGGGATGTTTTATCTGAAAACACTCGTAATGGTATTTATAAACCTAAAAAATTTCACGGTTCGGGAACGAAAATAGTGAACATGGGGGAAATTTTTGCATATAACCGGATAGGTTCTCAAGAGATGAAAAGGGTGGAACTCAATGAAAGTGAATTGCAAAGGTTTTTATTAGAATCGGGAGACTTACTTTTTGCCCGGAGATCATTAATCGCATCTGGCGCTGGTAAATGTTCTCTTGTAGTATCACATGAAGAACCAATAGGGTTTGAGTCTTCCATCATTCGCGCTAGACCTGACAAGAATCAAGCACTGCCCGAGTTCCTTTATTATCTATTCCTATCAAGTTATGGACGATACTTGATGTCCACCATTTTGAGACAAGTTGCTGTCTCAGGTATCACTGGTGGGGATTTGGTAGAGCTAAAAATACCCATCCCTCCCCTCCCCGAACAACGCGCCATCGCCCACACCCTCGGTACGCTGGATGACAAGATCGAACTCAACCGCCGGATGAACGCCACCCTGGAGACCATGGCCCGGGCTATCTTCAAATCCTGGTTCGTGGACTTCGACCCGGTGCGCGCCAAACTGGACGGCCGCGATACCGGCCTGCCCTCGGAGGTGGCCGCCCTGTTCCCGGATGGCTTTGAGGACAGCGAGTTGGGGAAGATTCCGAGAGGATGGAGAGTGGGAACAATTGGTGAAATTGCAAATAATCTCAGGCGAACTATCCGGCCAGAGAATATTCTAGATGACACACCTTATATCAATTTAGCCAGTATGCCCCGGAAGAACATTGCTTTGTCTGAGTGGGAAAACGCCAGGGATATTGCTAGTAACAAATATGAGTTCAAGCAAGGCGATTTTCTTTTTGGAAAACTGAGGCCATATTTCCATAAAATTGGTGTTGCCGCTGTGGATGGAGTTTGTTCCACTGACATTCTAGTCATCACTCCAAAGGAGCCGAAATGGTATGGTCTAGTATTGCTACATGTATCCAGTAATGAGTTGGTCAATTATGTTACTGCTGCATCAACAGGTACAAAGATGCCAAGAACAAATTGGAAGGATATTTCTGGATACCAAATTGCGATTCCTCCGGGTGAGTTAGCTAAGGTATTCTCAGAAAATTCGAGAGCGCATGTAGACATGATTCGAACCAATATATTTCAATCCCGCACCCTCGCCGCCCTCCGCAACACGCTGCTGCCCAGGTTGATGCGCGGGGAGGTGCGGGTGGGTGAGAAAATGTTAGGAGAAAAAAATGGGTAAGTATGAACCACTTCAAAAATATTTGGAGCAAAGAAAAAACACACACAAGGATATTTATTTGAGCTTTGCTAAAATTGAAGAAATTATTTCAGACAAATTGCCTCCCTCAGCATTTGAATACAGGGAGTGGTGGGCAAATGAACTTGTCGGCAGTCATGTTCAAGCCCAGGCATGGATGAATGCAGGTTGGAAAGTCGAATCAGTAGATTTCACCAGAAAATCAGTTCGCTTTATCATCGAATAACTAATGTCTAAATACACCGAAGCCAAACTAGAAGGCGCCTTCCTAGAATACCTGTCCGACCTGGGCTGGGAGACCGCCCACGGGCCGGACCTGGCCCCGGGCGAACCCGGCCAAGAACGGGCCGATTACGGCGAGGTGATCCTGGCGGGGCGCTTCCAAGCCGCCCTGGCCAGGCTCAACCCCCACCTCCCGGAGGAGGCCCTGGAGGAAGTCTTCCGCCAGGCGCGCAACCTGCCCAACCTGCATCCCTCCCCGGCGGCCAACAACCGCGCCTTCCACCGGCTGCTCATCGAGGGGGTGGACGTCGAATACCGGGACGAAGAAGGACGCATCGTGGGAGAGAAAGCCCGGCTGGTGGACTTTGAAGATATTGAAAACAACAACTTCGTCGCCGTCAACCAATACACCGTAGTGGAAGACAAGCGCAACCGCCGCCCGGACGTGGTCCTCCTGGTCAACGGCCTGCCCCTGGTGGTTGTCGAACTCAAGAACCCCGCCGACGAGAAAGCCACCCTCCGCAAAGCCTACAACCAGATCCAAACCTACAAGAACGAGATCGGCTCCCTATTCACCTACAACGAGATCACCGTGCTCTCGGACGGGGGGAAGGCCAAAGCGGGCAGCTTCCTGGCCTCCTGGGAGCGCTTCATGCCCTGGCGCACCGTGGAGGGTGAAGAACTGGCCCCCGCCACCCAACCCCAGATCGAGACCCTTACCTATGGGATGTTGGACAAAAAACGGTTGCTGGACCTGGTGCGGTATTTCATCGTCTTCGAAGAAGAGGGCGGGAAGATCATCAAGAAGCTGGCCGCCTACCACCAATACCACGCCGTCAACGTGGCGGTGGAGTCCACCGTCAAGGCCACCTCCCCGGAGGGCGACCGGCGCATCGGCGTCGTCTGGCACACCCAGGGCTCCGGCAAAAGCCTGACCATGGCCTTCTACGCCGGGAAGCTGATCGCCCAACCGGAGATGCGCAACCCCACCGTAGTGGTCATCACCGACCGCAACGACCTGGACGACCAACTATTCGAGACCTTTGCGGCCTCTCAAGACTTGATCCGCCAACGACCCCAACAGGCCGAAAACCGCCAGGGCCTCAAAGACCTCCTCAAGGTGGCCTCGGGGGGCGTGATCTTCACCACCGCCCAGAAATTCTTCCCTGAAAAGGACAACGGCACGTACGGAGCGCTCTCCGAACGGCAGAACCTGGTCGTCATCGCCGATGAAGCCCACCGCAGCCAATATGGATTTATCCGCGGCTATGCCCGCCACATGCGGGATGCGCTCCCCCACGCCTCATTCATCGGTTTCACCGGCACCCCCATAGAATTGAGCGACCGCAACACCCGCCACGTCTTCGGGAATTACATCAGCGTCTACGATATTGAACGCTCCATCAAAGACGAGATGACAGTTCCGATATCTTACGAAGTCCGATTGGCCAAGATAGACCTGGACGAAGCCGAACGCCCCAAACTAGATGAGGACTTCGAAGAAGTCACCGAACATGAAGAAGTCCATGTCAAAGAGAAACTCAAAACCCGATGGGCCAGGCTGGAGGCGGCGGTGGGGGCGGAGAAGCGGCTCAAGCAGCTTGCCGAGGATTTACTCACCCATTATGAAGAACGCCAAAAAGCGCTAGACGGCAAAGCGATGATCGTCGCCATGAGCCGCCGCATCGCAGTGGACCTCTACGCCGAGATCGTCGCCTTGCGCCCTGAATGGCACAGTGAAAATGACAACGAGGGGGCAATCAAGGTGGTGATGACCGGTTCCGCCTCCGACCCGCCGGAATGGCAGCTCCACATCCGCAATAAGCCAGGGCGCAAAACCATCGAAAAACGCTTCAAAGACCCCGCCGACCCGCTCAAGTTGGTCATCGTCCGCGACATGTGGCTGACCGGGTTTGACGTGCCTTCGCTGCACACCATGTACCTGGACAAGCCCATGAAAGGCCACACCCTCATGCAAGCCATCGCCCGGGTCAACCGGGTCTATGGAAACAAAGAAGGCGGCCTGGTTGTGGACTACCTGGGCGTGGCCGAAGCGCTCCGGGATGCCCTGGTTACCTATACCGAAAGCGGGGGTCAAGGAAAGGCCACCATAGACCAACGTGAGGCTGTGGCAGTCATGCTAGAAAAATATGAGATCGTCAGCGATATGTTCGAAGGCTTCGATTGGTCGCCTTATTTGGATGGCGCTCCTGCAGAAGGTATGCGGGTGATCACCCTTGGCATGGATCATATCCTCTCCCTGGAAGATGGCAAAGCGAGGTTCATCCAGCATGTGTCCGAATTGACCAGCGCCTTCGCACTGGCAGTCCCTCAACAGGAGACCTTCGAAATACGCGATGGAGTGGGCTATTTCCAGTCGGTGCGCTCAGGATTGGTAAAAGCCACCGTCCATGGGGAGGATGAAACCAAAACAGATGAAGACCTGAACCTGGCGGTTCGGCAGATTATCGCCGGGGCTATCACCCCCGGGGGGGTGCTGGACATCTTCGAAGCCGCGGGGATGGCGAAACCTGATATTTCCATCCTTTCAGAAGAATTTCTTCAAGGCATTCAGAATATGCCCCAGAGAAACCTGGCCATTGAATTGCTCCGAAAACTGCTGATGGATGAGATCAAGACCCGCTCTCGCACCAACCTGGTTCAGTCGCGCTCCTTCGCCGAGATGCTGGAGAATACAATCCGCCGGTATCAGAACCGGACAATTGAAGCCATCCAGGTGGTGATGGAATTGATTGACCTCGCCAACGGCATGAAGGAAGCGGGTGAACGAGAGCATGAATTAGGTCTGACCCCAGAGGAAGTTGCTTTTTATGATGCCCTGGCCGACAATGAAAGCGCCCAGGAAGTGTTAGGAGATGAAATCCTCTCTATCATCGCCCGCGAAGTCCTCAAAATCGTGCAAAACAACGTCACTATAGACTGGACGGTGAAGGAAAGCGTGAGGGCCAACCTCCGCCGGCTGGTGAAGCGGGTTTTACGAAAATTCGGTTATCCGCCAGATATGCAAGCTAAAGCCACTGAAACCGTGTTGGAACAAGCGGAGTTATTGGCCAAGGATTGGACGGGGTAATAGCACGCGACCCCGGGGGCCATGTCCCAGGCGGGGTACATCCCCTCCCCTCGCCCCCAGGTCATCGTCCACCGTGAGGCCGGTCGCCGCGTCAATGACGGCGCGGTCCCTGGTGGCGGGGGGGCGCTGGGTTCAGGGGATCGTGAACACCCCATTGACCATATGCCCGGCGGGGAGGAAATAGCTCGCTCCGAGATTGGCAAAGTCCAACACATACAGCGGTTCTCCCGCCACCGGCGAACGGAGCACGAACCGGTCCCCATCAGAGGACCAAAACCCGTCCCCCACGCTCGCATCGTAGCAGCCATCCAGATGGGCCACAGCCTGCGAACGCCGGGCTTCCACATCATAAAGCCACACCCAGGCCTGGGCCGAGCCGTACCCCGGACACCAGACATCCAGCAGGAGGAGCTTGCGGCTGTCCGGAGACCAGTTCAACGTTGTGCCCATGGATTCGATCTCCCCTTGCCATTCGTCAGGGCGCCGGATGGTGGTCAGTTCGCAGTCCGCCGATTCCCCTCCCGACAGACAACTGAACGGGATGATCCCCCAGCGATTCAGGTCATGGGGGAAGGACACCGACAGCCAGGCTCCGTTCGGGCTGAGGTCTATCACTTTGTAGGGCAGGTCCCGGCAGATGGTCGTCCCCTCTACAGGGTCCACCACGCAGGTGGGGATCAGGTTCGAGTCGGAGTACCAGGCGGCGAACACCGCCTGCCCCTGGGGATGCCAGCCGACCAGATACATATCGTCATCTAAGGTCTGCCGACCCACCAACCGCCAATCTTCAAGATCCACGAAATACCACACTGAAGCCCCCTCTTCATCCTCCGCGGGGCAGAAATAGGTCAAATATTCGTCCCCAACCGCCCGCCAGTTCAGTGTCCATCCGCATTCCCCCTCAAAATTGAACATCTGGAGCTGTCCGGTGGATAGGTCGGCCTCGTAGATCAGGTGATTGTATGCCGTAGTCCCCACCGAGAAATAGAGCTTCGACCCGGCGATGGTGATCAGCCGGATGAATCTCTGGGCGCTCGCAGGCGCCATATAGAAAAACGGCCCGGTGACTCCCCCATCCCAGGTGATGTAGGAATACGAAATCCCCGCCTCCCCGATGCGGGATTCCCGGTCCCAGAGGAGCAGAATCTCCCCCGGCGGCAGGTCTGCTAAAGGGGTCTCCACCACCAATTGGAAATCGGGCGTCAGGCTAGGGAGGACGATGGGAGTGGCGGTGGGGGTGGGGAAGGCGGTCATGGTGAGCGCCATCGCCGCTGTACCGGTGTGTACGGCGGCGGCTTGGGTGGCCGCCAGATCAGGCCCCGTCTGGGTGGGGGACGCTGTGGGGGCTGGCGGGTTGGTGGCGGGGGGCGCGGGCGTGCCGGTCACCGGCGCGGGGCCACAGCCCCCCAGCAGCAGCCCGATGAACAGCAACCCCCAGAAGGTGGCTTTCGTTCTCATTTCCGGCTCCTTTCACTTGGCTTACTGGCTAATTGTACTCCAAGATGGGGAGAGGGTGAAACGCTCACCTGACACGTGATTCATGCTATAGTGAAGATGCGAAACCTCAACCCGCCTAACGAGAGGAGACCCTCATGGAGAACCAGCAAGGTGTTGAAGAAAATAAGCTGCGCAAGCTTGCACGCAGGTTGTCGATCATCTGGGCCTGCCTTGTGGTATTCTATTTGCTGGATGTCACTGTAAGCAATTATATGTCCCTTTATTATCATTTTTCGGGGCGAGATGTAACCACCTTCGCAGGCCGGGTCTTGTTTGTTGCTGCTGTCACCTGGCTTCCCCGGAAATTCGAATTGGCTGGGGGGATAATATTCATGCTCCTGGGGAACGTTTTAGTATTGTTTACAATCTTATTAGGCTCATGTCTAGAACGAGTGCAAAGTGTCCGATTTGTTTTACTCTTGAACTAGAAACTAGTGTTTTTGGGA
>CBDUUP010000244.1:0-7064 GCA_965370435.1 uncultured Anaerolineales bacterium
AGATAACGACCGCCGGGGTGATCGGGTCGGGCGTCCAGGCGCGCTACCAGATCCGGGGCCTGCGGCTGGTTCGGGAATTCCAACGCCTGATGGTGTACGGCATCATTCCCGATGATGTTGAGCGATATGCTTCGGAGATGACCCAAGAACTGGGTGTTGAAGTGATGATAGCGGGCAGCCCAGAAGAGGTCTTCCGCCAATCCCAGTTTGTGGCAACCACCACGCCTGCGCGGGAGCCTTATGCTAAAGCAGCATGGCTGCACGCCGGCATGCACATCACTGCCATGGGTGCTGATGGCGAGCACAAACAGGAGTTGTTTGCTGATGTGCTGGGGAAAGCTGACCGGATCGTGTGTGACAGGAAAAGCCAGTGTTTCCGCCTCGGCGAACTGCATCATGCGCTGAAGGAAGGCGTCCTGTCAGAAGATAGTGATATTACAGAGATCGGTGAGTTGACCGCTGGCAGCAAGACCGGCAGGCAAAATGATCAAGAGATCACCATTTGCGACCTGACCGGTGTGGGTGTCCAGGATACCGCCATCGCAGTATTGACCTACCAGAAAGCGATTTCCCGCGGGCTGGGAACTTCCTTTGAGGTCTGACATATTTTTAGAAAAGGATCAAATCATGAATATCGACAAATTTGAAATGGAACGCATGCAGTGCTTGTATGAGCATGTCGTGGATTACAATCTTTCTGAAAGCGGCGTTAAACCGCTGAAGTTGTCTGAACTTCTCGATGGCCAAGGGGATGTGGAGAGTTTTCTCAACCAAGAACTGTGGTACTGCGAATCGGACGGCTCGCCTTTGCTCCGAGAACGCATCGCCCAATTTTATCCAGACTGTAAACCTTCCAACATCACCGTCACCAATGGCGGTTCGGAAGCCAATTACTTGAGCCTGTGGACGATGCTTGAAAAAGATAGGCGGTTGGCTTGCATGCTGCCCAATTATATGCAAGCCTGGGGGCTTGGCCGCGCCTATGCAGAGGGCGTGGACACTTTCCATCTGGTTCAGCGGGAAGAAAACGGGCAGAGACGCTGGGCGCTGGACGTTGATGAACTCAGGCAGACAGTAACGCCAAAAACAAACGTTATCCTGGTCACCAATCCAAACAACCCGACTGGCGCAGTCTTGACCGAAGAGGAGATGGAAGTGGTTGTGGAAACTGCGCGCAGCGTTGGCGCTTGGATCATTGCAGATGAAATCTACCGCGGCGCGGAGGTCGAGGGGGATACTTCTCCCACTTTCTGGGGGCGTTACGAGAAAGTTGTGGTGACTTCGGGCCTGTCGAAGGCTTTCGCCCTGCCAGGTTTGCGGATCGGCTGGGTGGTTGCGCCAGAAGAATTTATCGAGCAGGTCTGGATCCATCACGATTACCTGACCCTGACCCCCGGATTGCTGAATGACCGCCTGGGAGCTATTGCCATGGAACCTGTGCGGCGGGAGGCGATCCTGGCGCGCACCCGCAGGATCATCCAGGCCAACCTGCCCATTCTGGAGGAATGGCTGAATGAATACAGCCATCTCTTTCACTATGCTCGCCCAGTCGCAGGCGCCATCGCCTATTTTGAATATGACTTCCCCATCAACTCGACTACCCTGATCGACCGGCTGCGGGAGGAAAGCTCGGTTCTGCTGGTTCCTGGCGACCAGTGCGGCCTGGATAAGGGGATCCGGGTGGGTTATGGGTATGATATCCAAAAAACGTTGAAGGGCTTGGCGTTGATGGAAGAAATGGTCCGGAAACTTGTGTGAAGTGGCGAACGTTCCGACGAATATAGTTAAACACAAATAGCAGCGGTTTCAACAAGATAGACCCCAGAGGGCGGTGAGGGTTATGTTTCGGGGTGAGGGCAATGGATCGAAAATATTTATAGAATGCTAATGGTAGGGGATCATTTTCTTTCCCAGACCTTAACACAATTTCTCCCTTCTTCTTTGGCTGCATAAAGCGCTTGATCCGCTCGTTCGAATAATATATCAATAGTTATGTCTGCCTCCCCGCCGAAATATGCAATCCCAAGACTAAGCGTAACAAGATCAGTAATTTCTTCGATATCCTTCAATTGCGCCGGTATTATCTGGCAAAGTCTTTCAGCAAAAATCTGGGCATGCGATTGCTCTGTCTCGGGTACCAGAACGACAAATTCATCTCCTCCATAACGCCCTTGAATATCAACATCACGCGAGTTCTCCTGGATGCACCTGGCAACCACTTGTAAAACACGGTCCCCGCTAAGGTGGCCATGCTTATCATTGATGGTTTTAAAGTTATCCAGGTCGATCATGATTAAGGCAAAATGTCGTTGATACCGTTGCGCCCGGGCAAGTTCTTGTTTAGCTAAATCAAAGAAATGACGCCGGTTGGAAATGCCCGTAAGGTGATCGGTAGTGGCCAATTGTTGGAGTTGATCTCCCAAGCTTTTTTGCTCGGTGATGTCCCGGCCGATCAATAAGATCCGCAGGTTGGGCGGGCCTTCCAAGACGCTGGCGCTCACCTCGATGGTAACAACCTCGCCGTTCTTTTTAACCGCTGCAAATTCCCTTCTAGGAATAAGTTCCTCGCCGGCCATCGCTTTCTGATAGTCTTCAATCACTTCTGGCAAAGAATCCGGATGGAGAAAATCTGAATAAGGTTGGCCCAGGACTTCATCAATCTCTCGTCCTATCATCTTCGCGAAACTGGGGTTGCAGAAAGTGATCATCCCTTGCTCCATAATACCTATGCCGTCATTGGCCATTTCCGAAACGCTGCGATACAACGCCTCGCTTTCTTTCAATTCTTCGTTAGCCGCGGCCAACCTTTGTTGGAGCGAGTGCACGGCCAAATGCGTTTCGACCCGCGCCAAAACCTCCTCAACCTGAAATGGCTTGGTGATGTAGTCCACACCGCCAAAGGTGAGCGCCCTGACCTTGTCCTCAGTCTGATCCAGCGCGCTGATGAAAATGACCGGGATATCTCGCGTGCGCGGGTCAGCCTTCAACTGCTCGCATACCTCGTAGCCATTCATGCCGGGCATCTTGATATCGAGCAGAATCAAATCCGGCGGGATGGCTCGCGCGCTCTTCAAAGCCAACTCCCCGTTGGGCGCAGAGCGCACCTTGTAGTCCTGTTCCTTCAACATATTAGAAAGTAAGCGCAAGTTGGCAGGCGTATCGTCCACAATGAGAATATTGCCAACAATTGACCTTTCGGCGTCTACTAAAGGTGGAACCATTATCTTTCCTCAGAGAGATTTTACGTTTCAGGCGCAATAAGCGTCATCAGTTTATCATACTCAAAGTTGCGAACCCATTGGGTGAGTGTGTTGGCCAGTTGGGGCGCTTGGGAGCGGATCGATTCAATGAGCGCCAGCATTTGGTCAGCGTCCAGGGCGGTGACTGCCTGGTCTAGGTCCGTCACCCAGGCGGCAGGCAATGTCTCAACGGCGGCGCGCAAGTCTTCCAAGGAAACGCTCGCGCCTCTCTCCGGCTCGGGCATGACCGCCTCGTATATGAAGCGCACGCCTAGATGACTGTGCAGCGCGTCAAAGATCTCGTGCTCGCGGAAGGGTTTACGAATAAAGTCATCACAGCCATCTGCCAAAACCTCTGCCCGCTGCTCCTCAAACACGCTGGCAGTTAAGGCAATGATGACGGGCACAGACCGGTCCCCCGCCTGTGCCTGAGCCTTGATGCGTCGGGTAGCCTCGCGCCCATCCAAGACCGGCATCCGCAAGTCCATCCAGATCAGATGCGGCTGCCACTCCTCCCAGATTTCAAGCGCTTCTTGCCCATTGACCGCTTCTCGCAATTCAAAGCCTAATGGCTGAAAGATCATGACCAACAGCCTGCGGGCGGTCGCTACATCGTCTACAATCAATAGACGGAAAGGGCCGCCGTCGGCGGCGCGCTGCCCCGGCTCCATTCCAATGACGCGGCGCAGGGGTCCTACGGCAAGCATATCGGCTGCTTCCATAACTTCGACCTTCACCTCAAACTTGAAAGCTGTCCCCTGGCCCTCCTGGCTGTCAATGACCAACTCGCCGCCCATTATGTGGGTGAACTCGCGGCTGATAGGCAAGCCCAGCCCGGTGCCTTTTTCCAATTGCTGTCCGCTGCTCGTTTGGACAAAAGCCTCAAACACTTTGTGAAGTTCATCAAGGGCGATACCGGGGCCTGTGTCTTGGACGTCGAAGCGGATAGAGGCAAACTGTTTGTCCTTATCAGCAGGTAGAGAGGACCCAACATCTCTTTCAGCGTTCACCCGCAGCGTCACGCTGCCCTCCTCCGTAAACTTGACCGCGTTGCCCAACAGGTTAATGAGCACCTGGCGCAGCTTGCCCTGGTCAGCGCGGATAAAGCGCGGCACCTCGGGCGCACGCTCAAAGAGCAGAGCCAAGTCTTTCTGATCGGCGCGCATGCGGAACATTTCTTCCAAGCTCAGGAGCATATGGTGCAAATCAAAGGCTTCCAGTTGTAAATCCGCGCGTCCGGCCTCGATTTTGGACATTTCCAGCACGTCGTTGAGCAAGTTAAGCAGGTGTTCTCCACTGCGATTGACGATCCCCAGACTTTCTCTGTGTTCCACAGGGAAAGTCGAATCACGTTCCATCAATTGGGCAAAGCCCAGGATGGCGTTGAGGGGGGTGCGCAGTTCGTGGCTCATATTGGCCAGAAAGACGCTCTTTGCGCGGTTCGCAGATTCGGCAGCCTCCTTCGCATCGGCCAGTTCAAGCGTTTGCCTCTCCAGTTGATCCCGCTGTTGTCTCAACTCTGTCGCTCGTTCTGCCAATACCTGGTTAGCCTCCTGCAAGGCAGTTTCTGCTCGCTGCCTCTCGGCTAATTCTTGCTGGGCGAGACTGTACAACTGGGCGTTGTGAATGGCCACGCCCACCTGAGTGGCCAGGGGACGGAGCAGATTCGCATCCCCCTCGTCAAAACTGGCGACCTTATCTCCCTGTACGTCGAGCACGCCGACTACCTCTGCTTCGACGCCAAGCGTGATCGGGATGGCCATTTCAGAGCGGGTATTGGGGAAGAGAGGGTGGAACAGCCAATCTTCCGCCTCTTGCACGTTATCCACGATGACAATCTCACGAGTCCGAGCGGCGCGAGCCACCAGACTTTTGGGGGCCTCCAGGGGAATTGAGTAGCCTCGGGCCTCTATCTCAGCCCCCGCCAGGCCAACTCCCTCTGTCGCTACCAAATTTTCGCCCTCATCATCGAGCAGAAATATATGGATGTGATAAAAGTTAAACTCATTTTGCAGGCGGTTGACCACATAGCGCAGCAGCTCATTCAGATCCAAGATGGCGGTCAGCCGGCGGCTGATCTCGGCGCTGGTTTCCAAGGCATGGGTCCGCTCACGAACACGGTATTCCAAAGTTTCAAAAGCGTCATGCAGACGCCCCGCCATCGTGCCAAACGCCTGGGCCAGCAGACCAATTTCATCGCGGGTTTCAACCGCAACCGTTTGGCTCAAATCCCCTTCTGCCATGGCCGTGGCTGCTTGAGTCAAGTTGGAGATAGGATGGGTGATGCCGCGAGCGATGAGAAGCCCCACACCGATCACGATCAATACAGCCACGCCTGTGATCCCCAGGACTGAATTACGCAGGCGGTTAGTCGCGGCAAAGGCTTCCGCCGTTCCAATCTCGGCCACCAATGCCCAGGTCTGGTTGCCGAATTTCATCGGCCGGTATGCGCTGAGCGTTGAGACACCCCGGTAGTTTACGACTTGCGTGACGCCTGTCTCCCCGGCCAGCGCATGCTGCACTGCTAAGCTGTCCACCGTCTGTTCGAAAATGGTGCTCTCTGGGTTGAAACGCGAATCGGTGCGCATGAGCCAATCGGGACCCACTAGGTAGACTTCCCCCGTCTCGCCCATAAAACTTTGCACCAACTCGTTGATCCGATCAAGGGAAAGTTGGTAAATGAGAACGCCCACATTTTGATTATTTACCACAATAGGCGTGCCAACAAAGCTGGCCGGAACTCTCCTGGAGGGACCATATTGAGGAAAGTCAGTAAACTCGATCTCATTGCTGTTGATGCTTGTGTATAGCCCCTGAAATAGGTCGGCGATGTGAGTGTTTCGATAGGGACCGGTCAGCAAATTGGTCCCAAAGTCATCCCCTTTGTCGTAGTTGTAAACAACAGTGCCATCCGGCGCTACCAGGTAGAGATCGTCATAGCCCATGGTTTCAACAACCTCTTTGAACAGGACATTGTAGCGGGCGTGGGCAAGGTCATAGGGAGTACCCTGGCCGGAGTCGACCAATTCTGGGTTTCCTAGATAACCCAACCGTCGAACGGCATAAAAGTCGTCAGTCTGGGCAAAGGTCTGAATGGCTTCAACGATAACCGGGAATTTGGATACGAGGATAATGTCTTCTTCCACCAACTGAAAAAATGCTTCTATTCGCTCGGCCTTCAAATCGCGCACCGAGACCAATTGGTTGGATACCTGGACAGACAGCGCATTCTGCGATTGAAAAAAGGTCAGCCAACCTACGATCACCAGAGGGACAATGGACACGGCCAAGAAAGCCAGGATCAACCTGGTCTGTAGCGAGCTAAAGAAAAAAAGGTTCTTCCCGTTTTTTGGTTTCAGTGGCAGATCATTCATCAGCGTCTCTCTACGCTTACCTCGGTTTCATGGGCCACTCGCTCTCCGCCTCTCCTGTCGCAGCCCTACGGTTTGATTTGCAGGTCTGCCTGCCTAAATTCCTCAGGCCAGACGACCACCTTGTTGCCATCCATGTATTGAAGCACAAAGTAGGTAAAGTAGCCTGTGCCGACAACCGGGTCAGGCGCTGTTTCCGGCGTGTATTTATACATGGGTTGTACTATGCCATCCGTGAAAGTGAACTCTCCAGTTTGGATGCTCTCCTGGCCGAAGCTGTACAGAGTCTGGCTGTTCAATTCGCCATCCTGTTCTAAAGTCGCCTGGGCAACCTGGATGAAAAAGTTGGCCGCGTCATAGGCAATCCCGGCGCCTATTGGGCTGGGAGCAACGCCCCACCTGGTCTCATACTCCTGGGCAAATGCTTTCCCCTCGTCAGTCACCCAGGGAGGAA
>CBDUUP010000245.1:0-7030 GCA_965370435.1 uncultured Anaerolineales bacterium
GTTGAACTTCACAGGGTATTAAAAAAAGATGGCTCTATTTATCTTCATTGCGATCCGACAGCAAGCCATTATTTAAAAATAGTGATGGATACCATTTTTAGTTCTGAACACTTTATTAATGAAATCACCTGGCAACGAACCACCGCTAAAGGATTAGCATTTACACGTTTTGCAGCCAACCATGATGTCATTCTTAGATACTCAAAATCTAAAAAATGGACTTGGAATCCACAATACACCCCACATAATCCTGAATACGTAGAAAAATTCTATAAACATATTGAACCTGAAACGGGTCGGCGATATTCTCTTGACAACTTAGCAAACCCCAACAAGGATCGTCCAAATCTTACTTATGAATTTCTAGGCGTTACCCGTGTATGGCGCTGGACAAGAGAACGTATGCAAAAAGCATACGAACAAGGTATTGTTATTCAAACTAAACCTGGTGCTGTTCCTCGCCTGAAGCGCTACCTCGATGAACAAGAAGGTAATCCAGTTGGTGATATTTGGACAGATATTCGTCCCATCCAATCTCAATCATCAGAGAGGCTGGGTTATCCAACGCAAAAACCAATTGCATTATTAGAACGCATTGTCGAAGCCAGCAGCAACCCCGGGGATGTAGTACTCGATCCATTCTGTGGCTGTGGTACAGCCGTAGCCGCCGCCCAAAAACTAGACCGCAAATGGATTGGAATTGACATCACTCACCTATCAATTGCTCTGCAAAAGTACCGCCTCAAGGATATGTTTGATCTCACGGCTGGCGTAGACTACAAAGTGATCGGTGAACCTCAATCGCTCGGCGCCGCTCAACAATTAGCCCAGGATAATCGCTTTCAATTTGAGTGGTGGGCGCTTTCGCTGGTCAAAGCAAAACCAACAGGCGCTGCTCCTGGCAGCAAAAGGGGTAAAAAAGGTGGCGACAAAGGTATTGATGGCGTGATCAACTTTATTGATGGAAAAAATAGGAAATTACATAAAGTAATCATTCAGGTCAAGAGTGGCAAAGTTCTGCCCAGAGACATCCGTGATTTGGTTGGAACAGTCAAGCGTGAAAATGCAGCGATTGGAGTGTTCATCACACTGAAAAATCCTACGCCACAAATGAAAACCGAAGCTGCCTCAGAAGGATTTTACGAATCATTCATTTGGCAAAAGAAATACCCTAAAATTCAAATCCTCACTATCCAGGACATCTTCGACGACCGTCAGATCGAGATGCCCCCTACCTATGGCACTTTCAAACAAGCGGAAAAGGTTCGCAAAGAGGAAGCAAAACAGGAGAAGTTGCTTTAAGATGGGGATTGAAGGAAATCCTGGAGAGACTGCTGGCGTTGAATTTGAATAAGGAAGGGCAATATAGAGTCGAACTGCACTTACCTCTAGCTTACGTCCCGCGGACCTCACTCTCTGTTCAACCAAAATAAGCTTGTTTATAGGTATTTCTTGATCTTTCGTTGTATAATGTGCTTTGAGAGGCTGAATTACAGCGTTATAGTTGCTTACATCTAGTTCGACATCAATGTAGTTGATCAGAGGTCAGAAAATGCGTCTTATTTGCGTTGATATAACAGGTTTCAAGAGATTTAGTGAGGCAAGTATAAACCTTGATGAGGATGTCATTGCTATTGTTGGCCCAAATGAGGCTGGAAAGAGCAGTCTACTCGAGTCTTTTATCTCCCTCGAGAACAAGGATGAATATGGCAGATACGACCTGTCGCGTGGAATAATACATCCTCAAGATAAGACAATTGTACAGGCTCTATATCTTCTTGATAAGCAGGAAAGGATCTTTGCAAGAGAACATGGAGGAATCGGTACTCCACAATGGTACTATTACCATAAAAGTAAAAAAGGAACAATATATCACCGGGTTGAGCCGAGAGTTGAGAGGAATAAAAAACCTAGGAAAGACGCCTACGAACGGTTAAATCAAATCCTCAATAATAAACGTCTCAAGGATGTACTAGACCGTGATTTTTATATTGAGGATGATACCCCTGAGAAAAATGAGCAAAAGTTTAATCTTAAAAGCATTCTATCATCATTAAAAGATACATTAGATACTAATCAAGAGAATCTCTCAGAAGAGATAATAGAAGAAATTACCCTATCAATCTTTGGTCTTGGCGTTTGCGAGGAAGAAATTTCAAAAGGCTATAAGAGGACAATAGAGATTTCACGTGAAAAACTTCAAACACTACGTACTTCCGAAACGGCAAGACACCCAAAAAATGTTCTTCTTGATGAATTAGACTCACGTAGGCCAGAATTCCTATTCTTTGGTGAAAAAGATCGACAATTATCGGGTGAGTACAATATTGATGTATTAAATGACCCTCCTGCCGCCCTGAAAAATCTCTTCGATCTCGCAGAGATCGATATAACTAAACTCCAATCTTCATTTAGAAATCAAGATCATGCCTCAAGAGCCTCTATTCAAAAGAGAGCAAATGCGTGCCTCCGCGAGAAGTTCAAGGATGCATGGGGACAAACCCCAGTATCAGTCCATCTTCAAATTGATCATGAGGTGATACGTATTCTCTTGGATGCATCGGATGAAATCTCTCAAATTGCTGAACGGAGTGATGGCTTAAGGGCTTTTGTGGCCTTGTATGCTTTTGCTTCACTAAAATCTGAAGGAGAGAAACCGATTCTCCTCATAGATGAGGCAGAAACTCATTTACATTATGATGCTCAGGCAGATCTTATTAGAGTTTTCGAAAATCAGGATTCAGTCGCGAAGATAATATTTACTACACATTCTGCTGGATGTTTGCCAAGCGATTTGGGCACAGGTATTCGCGTTATCAATCCAATTCTCGATGATCAAAAGAAAAATACCGGTTTTAGTGAGATCAAGAATTCCTTCTGGACTGAAGGTGCCGGATTCTCTCCACTAATGCTCGCCATGGGAGCCAGTGTTTTAGCATTTGTGCCAACCCGTCGCGCTCTAATTGCTGAAGGTGCGGGTGACATGATTCTACTTCCGTCGATTTTCCGAGAAGTAATGAAAAAAGAAAGAACTGGTTTCCAAGTAGCCCCAGGGATTGCTGAGGTATCTCACGAGGAAGTCGGGGAATTGGATTTAGAAGCTCCCAAAGTAGCATACCTTGTTGACGGTGATGAAGCAGGAAAAAAACATAAGCGTAAGCTCATATCTTCGGGTGTTTCAGAGGATTCAATCGTTCAATTTCAAAAGGGGTTCACTTTGGAAGATTTCGTTGATATCGATGTTCTTGTAGAAGCCATAAATGAGGAACTACGCCGATCAAATGGTGATAAATATCTGATTACTAAGGACATTCTAGGCAATCAACTAAGATTCCAAAACATCGAGAAATGGTGTGAAGAACAAGGAATAAATGTACCAAGTAAAACCAAAGTCGCATTACACGTGGTTTCCAAACGTAAAGAGAGTAGCATTGTCGATCCAGATCGTGTAGAGGATTTAATTAACGTTTACGAGAATGTATATAGTGTTTTGTTTCCTGAGTAACATTTTATTATCCCAATCTAAAAGATGTCTAATCTAGACTCGGAAACTATTTCCCACTGTCACTAACTTAACAAACGCGTTCGCCTTCCATTCGCCGCGTCCGCAAACCGCCCCTTTCGCGCCTTTCGCGCCCTTTCGCGCCTTTCGTGTTCCAATCACCTCCCCCTACTTAAGTACCAACCCCATAATTTCCACCCCTGCGGTCATATTTGGTATAATTAGGGGAACAAAATTAACCATTACAGCGTTTTATTGGTAACCATACGAACCGTTTACGAACTTTGGAGAATTGATTGTGAAACGTCTCATCGCCCTCATAGCGCTACTGGGGATAGCCTTATTCGCGACCGTCCAGCACGCGCGCGCCACAGAAGATGACTACTTGGAGCCGCCCGAAGGCGCGGTGCTCTGCCCTCCGGGGGACTACCACGAGATCGCACCGCCCCGCGGCTGCGAACCCCTCGGCCCCTCGATTTACCTGACCCGCATGGGCGCGATGGGAATCACCTTCCCCATGCTGCCTCCGCCCGTCCGTGCGCCCGACTCCGCATTGGCCCAATCTCAGTTCTCCTACGGCCGGGTCAATTACATAAAGAACAAACCGGCTCCCATCTTCATCTCCCTGGAGAATGCCATCGCCAACAAACCGGTGAACCGCTACCTGGAACCGGGCTTCGCCTACGTCTCCTACATCAACGTCGTCAACGTGGACGGCCGGAACTACTACCAGATCGGCTCCGGGGAATGGATGCGGGGCGCCTGGCTCTCCTCCAACGTGGCGGTCTCCCGTTTCCAAGGAGTAGAAGTGTACGGAACGCCCAAACGTCCCTTCGGATGGATCCTTTACCCCCTGGAGACCAAAAGCACGCCCGGCTATAGCGGCGGGGACTATACCGGCAAGTACCTGACCAAATACGACCTGGTGCAGATCTACCACGTAGAACGTGTGGACGATATGGATTGGTATCTCATTGGCCCCGACGAATGGATTGTGCAGACCAAGCTGGGCATCGTATTCCCCAACACTACCCCGCCGGAAGACGTCACCAACGGCCGCTGGATCGAGGTCAACCTCTACGAACAGACCGTGGCGGTTTATGACAACCACCGGCTGGTGTTCGCCACCCTGATGTCCAGCGGCGCAAACCCCTGGTTCACCCGCCCCGGAGTCTTCCAGATCTACCAGAAATTCGACGCCACGCCCATGCGGGGGGCCTTCGCCGAAGACCGCTCCGACTATTACTACCTGGAAGACGTGCCCTGGACGATGTACTTCGATAATTCCATCGCCCTGCACGGCGCATACTGGCACAACGGCTTCGGCTACCCGCGCTCGCACGGCTGTGTCAACCTCTCCGTGGGGGACGCCCAATGGCTCTTCAACTGGGCCCAGGAGGGAGATTGGGTCTACGTCCACGACCCCTCCGGCCAGACCCCCACCCAGGGCGGGGGCGGCGGCCCTTAGCCCCTCCCATAAAAATTGAAACCATCCTATACCAATCGTAGGGGCGGGGCTTGTCCCCGCCCCATTCGCTTTAATGTAAGGGTATTTCGGAGAACTCAAAAACGTTCATCCGCCAATAACACTAATCTACACAAATTTTTTTTAAAGTTTTTTATTCGCGTTATTCGTGCATTTCGCGGATAAAAAAGTTTTAAAAATAATTTTCTTGACCGCGATCATTTCTCTCTGCCCAGACCCTACGGCTCAAAGCCCCAGTCCAGGAATGTTATAATCCCCTCCATCTCCCCAATGAGGCCCAAATCTCCGCATGAAACGCCGCCTGATCCTGCATCCCTTTTTGTTCGCCGCCTACCCCGTCCTGGCGCTGCTGGCCTGGAACGTTGACCAGACCGCCGCGGGGGAGGCCCTGCGCGCCCTGGTCGCCGCCGCGCTCGGCGCGCTGCTCCTTACCGCCCTGGGCAAACCCATCCTCAAGGACTGGGGCCGGGCCGGGTTGATGGCCTCGCTGCTGCTGGCGCTCTTCTTCTCTTACGGCCACCTTTATCTGTCAATTGAAGGGCAATCTATCGGCGGTTTCGTATTTGGCCGCCATCGCTTCCTGGCCCCTCTCTGGGGCGCGCTGCTGGTCGCCGGGGTCTGGTGGATATGGCGGCGGACCGGCGATACCTGGGAACTCACCCGAACCCTGAATACTGTGGGCCTGGTCGCCCTGGTCTTCCCGCTCTACACCATCCTCTCCTTCAACCTCCGCGCCCAATTCATCGAAACCCCGGCCCTCCAACCCCCCGCCGACCTGACCGCCCCCGGCGATGCGGAGCGCCTGCCCGACGTATATTACATCGTGGTGGACGCCTACGCCCGCCAGGACATTCTGGATGAACTCTACGGATTCGACAATTCGGCCTTCATCACCTTCCTGACCGAGACCGGATTCGTCGTCCCCTCCGGCAGCCACAGCAACTACACCCAGACCACCCTCTCCTTTGCCTCCACCCTGAACCTCAACTACGTGCAGGACTTGCTCGGCCCGCTGGACCCCAAGAGCGGCGACAAGCAGCCCTTGACCGACCTCATCCAGCACAACCAGGCCCGCAGCGCGCTGGAAAATCTAGGCTACACTACCGTCGCTTTCAGTTCTGGGTTCAGCGCCACGGAGTTTAGAGACGCCCAGGTCTACCTGGCCCCTAATGCCCAGGACATGCAAACCGGCGACTCGCTGGCGCTCAACGCTTTCGAGGGCCTGCTGCTCCAGACCACCGCGGCCCGCCTGCTCACCGAAGGCAGCGCCTTCCTGCCGGACTGGCTCAAACCCGACTTCGCCTTCCCCTACCAGGCTCATCGCACCCGCATCCTCTACGCCCTGGATACCGTCACTGACCTGCCAGAGACCGGCGGCCCGAAGTTCGTCTTCCTGCACATCCTTTCCCCGCACCCGCCCTTCGTGTTCGGCGCGGAGGGGGGGGAGGTGGAGAGCCAAGAGCCGTTCACCCTCAAGGCCAGCGGTGCTTACCTGGACCGGTCGGCCTATATCGAGGGCTACGTGAACCAGATGATATATCTCAACAGCCGCCTGGAGGAGGTCATCAACGCCATCATCGCCAACTCGGATGTGCCGCCTATCATCATCCTGCACGCCGACCACGGCCCCGGGGCCAGCGCTATCGGGGGCGAGGCCAGCCCGGTGAACTACCTGGAGGAGCGGCTATCTATCCTGAACGCTTACTATCTGCCGGGCTGCGCGCCGGGGAGGCTGTACGAGACGATCACGCCGGTCAATACTTTCCGCTGGGTGTTCAACCAGTGTTTTGGGGGGGATTTTGACTTGCTGGAGGACCGGAGTTTCAACTCGCCTTATGGCTTGCCTTATGATTTCGAGGAGGCAGCGTTTGGGCCGTGATTTTTTCGCCCTTCGACCCTTCGACAGGCTCAGGGCAGGCTCAGGGGGGTTGAGTTTGTTGTGGGTGTTGTAGTTTGGGGAGGCATGATTTTTGGTGTTTTTTGGGTGATTTTTTGTGTTTGGTAGAGAGGAATGTGCTGTTGTGGATGTTGTGGGCGTTGTA
>CBDUUP010000246.1:0-6969 GCA_965370435.1 uncultured Anaerolineales bacterium
GGTTCTCCCTGGGACCTCTTGCGGTTGCGCTTGCGTTCTTGCCTCTGGCCGTCGGAAACGCGGTCAGCCAACCTTCCTTGCAGTCCATCATCAGCCGCTTTTCGCCGCCCAGTATGCGGGGGGTTGTGCTGGGGACTTTCCAATCCACCAACAGTATGACCCTGGTGGTCGGCCCCATCCTGGCCGGGCTGCTCCTGGAGATGGAATTCTCATCCCTATCGCCTCAAATGGCCAATGCCGTCCCCCTGTTTGTGGGCGCGGGCTTGATGTTGGTGGCGGCAGTGTTGGGCCTGCGGGTGCTGAAAATGGAACTGCCCTCCCAGGAAGAATCTGCCCCCCCGCCGGAGGCTGCGCCCGCGCATTGAGGCGATTAGAGGAAAGGCTTTTCAGTGTAGGCACACCGAAACAATATCTATTTATTGGCCCCTGATCAGCGCCCGGAGAGCCGCCCAAATCGCTCTGGGATGATAATTTAGTACTTAAATGTAGGAACGTAGGCCTTGACAGGGAGAAAACCGTTGTGGTATTCTCTAGCCCGCTTTTACCCGTCGAATTCCAACTATTCTAACCTGGGGTCCGCAAGTGAACGAAGAAAAACATTATTGGGTCGGCTTGAACATGGTCAAGGGTATCGGGGCGGCGCGCATGAAGGCCTTGCTGGATTATTTTGGCGACGCCCGCTCCGCCTGGGATGCGCATCCCGACACCCTGCGCGCGGCCAAACTGCCCGCCAAGGCCCTCGATAACCTGCTCCAAAAGCGCGACAGCGTTGATCTGGCCCTGGTCTGGGAGCAATTGCAGGAACAGGGCATCCAGGTAACCACCTGGTTGGATGAGGACTACCCTCGGCGCTTGAAAGACATTGAGCAATCCCCGCCGGTGTTGTACCTGCGTGGAGAGGTCACCGCCGATGATGATTGGGCGGTGGCGGTGGTAGGCACTCGCCGGGTCACCGCTTATGGCCGCCAGGTGGCCGAAGAACTGGGCGCTTATTTGGCCCATAACGGAATCACGGTGGTCAGCGGGTTAGCCCGCGGGGTGGACGCCATCGCCCACAAAGCAGCCCTGGACGCCGGGGGGCGCAGCATCGCCGTGCTGGGCAGCGGCGTAGACCATATCTATCCCGCCGAGCACCGCGGTCTGGCGGAGCGTTTGATCTCTCAGGGCGCGCTGGTCAGCGATTATTCGCCGGGGACGCCGCCGGAAGGCTCCAATTTTCCGCCCCGCAACCGGATCATCTCCGGCCTGGCTCAGGCGGTGGTGATTGTGGAGGCCGGAAAGAAGAGCGGCGCGTTGATCACCGCCAAATTCGCGGTTGAACAGGCGCGAGAGGTATTTGCTGTACCGGGCAACATCAACGCCCCGCAGAGCAAAGGCCCTAACCGCTTGATCCAAGAAGGCGCCCGGCCCTTGCTGAACCCGAAGGATATCCTGGATATCCTCAATCTGACCATGGTCACCGAGCAGCGCGCGGCTCGTCTGGTATTGCCTGCCGACGCCACCGAGGCCCTCCTGCTGGAGGCTTTGAGCCTGGAACCCCGCCATGTGGACGAGATCCGCAACCAGACCGCCTTGCCCATAGAGAAGGTTTCGGCGACCCTGGCCTTGATGGAACTGAAAGGCATGGTGCGCCGGGTGGGCGGGATGAATTACGTCGCCATACACGAGCGCAAAGCGGATTATCGTGTGGATGAGTGAGCGTTGAGACAAAATTGAGAAATATGAGTTGGAGTCATCAATGACCGAAGAATCCCTGAGACAGTATTACGCCGTCATCATGGCCGGGGGCGGGGGAACCCGGCTGTGGCCGCTCTCCCGGCAGGCGCGCCCCAAGCAAATGTTGGAACTGGTTGGGGAGGGCAGCATGTTCCAGATCGCCGTAGACCGGTTGAAGGGGCTGTTCCCGCCGGAGCGTATTCTGGTGGTCACCTCTGCGGAACAGGCCGCCCAGCTTCAGCCCCAAGCGCCGGAGATTCCCGCCCAAAATTTCGTGGTGGAGCCTGGCCCCCGTGATACTGCCGCCGCTATTGGCCTGGCCGCGGTCGCCATCCAGCATCGCGACCCCCAGGCCGTGATGGCCGTGCTGACCGCCGATCATTACATCGGCAACGTCGAACACTTCCTCAATTTGCTCCGGGCGGCGAAAGTTGTCGCCGGGGAGGGGTATCTGGTCACCCTGGGTATCGAGCCTGACTACCCCGCCACCGGCTACGGCTACATCCAGAGCGGCGAACTGATCGGAACCTATCAAGATTTGGACGCCTACCGCGTAGTGCGTTTCCGAGAGAAGCCTGACGAGGATAATGCAAAAAAAATGATCGCGGGCGGCGACCACGCCTGGAATTCGGGCATGTTCGTCTGGCGGGTGGAACGGGTGATGGAAGAGTTTGCCAGCCAGATGCCTGCGCTCTCCGCCGTCCTGGAAGAGATCGCCGCCGCCTGGGGCGCGCCGGATCAGTCAGAGGTCACGCAGCGGGTGTGGTTTGATCTGGAGAAGAAGTCCATTGACTTCGGGATCATGGAAGGCGCTCAACAGGTGGCCGTCCTGCCTGCCAAAGACCTGGCCTGGAGCGACATCGGCAGTTGGGACGCCCTTTTCGATGTTTTGCCCCAAAACGGCAGCGGCAACGTCATCCTGGGTGAAAATCAATATGCCCTGGATACGAATAATTCATTGCTCTATCTCAAGGAGAGCGAACGCCTGGTGGTTACGATTGGCCTTGAGGATATCGTCATCGTAGATACCGGCGACGTTTTGCTGGTTTGCAAGAAAGATCAGGCCCAGAAAGTGCGTCTGATAATACAACACCTGAAAGAAAGTCAGGGTCAAAAATATATTTAGATAGGAGTTACGCAGGCGCTCGAATTTGAGAATGGAGAATAGAGAATAGAGAATAGATTGTATACTACAGATATTGAGGAATCATTCGCTAAAAAAATCAAGCAGCGCTGGAACGATTCAATATCGAACCCCGTTTCACTATTCACGAATATCTATTCACCATTATCTTTTTTCATAACTTTGAGAATTACTTATCGATAAGAAAGAGAACTGCGTAAGTCTTACTAGATTCAGTTGGAGGTTTACCGTTGGAAGCATTTTGTTTTAAATGTAAAGTGAAAAGAGAGATAAAAGACCCGGAGGCGACCTTTACCTCCGCTGGCGGTCCAGGCACCCGCGGGGTTTGCCCCGTTTGTGGGACCAAGATGTTCAAGATGGGCCGCTCCCCCGCCCACGAAGGCCTCACCCCGCCGGAGAAGACTTCCCGCCCCAAGCGCAAGAAAGCGGTCAAGCGCTCTGGCAAGTTGGTGATCGTCGAGTCCCCGGCCAAGGCCCGCACCGTAGGGCGCATCCTGGGCAAAGGATATAGGGTGGAGGCCTCCATAGGCCACGTGCGTGACCTGCTCCGCTCACAGCTCTCCGTAGACGTGGAGAACGATTTCACCCCCAAATACCGGGTGCCCAATGAAAAGCGCCCGGTAGTGAAGGAACTCAAGGCCCTGGCCAGCAAGGCGGAGGAAATTTATCTGGCCACCGACCTCGACCGGGAGGGGGAGGCCATCGCCTGGCACTTGTTGGAGGCCGCCGAGATCGAGCCTGAACGCGCTCGCCGGGTGGTCTTCCACGAGATCACCAAACCGGCCATCGAAGAGGCTTTCGCTCACCCCCGTTCGCTCAATATGGACCTGGTGGACGCCCAGCAAGCCCGCCGCATCCTGGACCGCCTGGTGGGATACAGCATCAGCCCCATCCTTTGGCGGAAGGTGCGCAACCGCCTCTCGGCGGGGCGGGTGCAGTCGGTCGCCTTGCGCATCATCGTGGAGCGGGAGGAAGAGATTGACAATTTCGTGCCGGTGGAGTATTGGTCCATCGCGGCCGAATTCCTCCCCGAAGGCGGGGAAGAATCTTATATTGCAAAACTGGTCCGCATTGACGGTGAGAAATTCGAACTTCCCAACGAAGACCACGTGCGCCCAATCCTCACGGACATGGAGACCGCCGCTTACGCCATCGGCGCCATCAAGCGAGGCACCCGGCGGCGGAAACCCCCCACGCCATTCATTACCAGCACCCTCCAACAGCAGGCCTCCCGGCGTTTCGGATTCACCGCCCGCCGCACCATGGCTCTAGCCCAGCAGTTGTACGAAGGCGTTGATCTGGGCGAGGGCGAGACCACCGGCTTGATAACCTATATGCGCACCGACTCCACCAACGTCTCTGAAGTGGCCCAGAAAGAGGCCCGGGATTACATCCTTGAGAAGCATGGGAAGGAATACGTCCCCGAGGAGCCGCCCAAGCACAAGACCAGTTCCAAGCGCGCCCAGGAAGCCCACGAAGCCATCCGCCCGACCTCGGCGCTGCGCGAACCGGGCATGATAAAAAAATATCTCAACGGCAACCAATACCGCCTTTACCAATTGATCTGGCAGCGCTTTTTAGCTTCCCAGATGACAGCCGCGGTCTCTGAAACCCTCTCCGTAGAAGTGAAAGGGAAATCCGACGATCACACCTATTTACTGCGAGTTTCCGGGTCACGGGTGATATTCCCCGGTTTTCTGGCCGTGTATGAGGAGGCTAAAGGCATCAGTGATAAAGACGAAAATGGGGACATCGCCGGGATACCTATTGACGCGATGGCTGAGAATCAGCTCCAGGAGCTTTTACATTTACTGCCAGAGCAGCACTTCACCCAGGCTCCGCCGCGCTTTTCGGATGCCACTCTGGTGAGCGCGCTGGAAAAGAACGGCATAGGCCGCCCCTCCACCTATGCGCCAACGGTGGCGACCCTGCGCGCGCGCGGCTACATCGTGCGGGAGGAGCGGCGCTTGATCCCCACCGACACCGGGAAATTGGTCAACACCCTGGTTGTCGAGCACTTCCCAGACATTGTAGACCTAGGCTTCACGGCCAAGATGGAGGCTGACCTAGACCTGGTCGCCTCTGGAGAGCAGCCCTGGGTGGAGATCCTGCGCGAGTTCTATGGCCCTTTCGCCGAACAGGTGGAGCGGGCCAACATAGCCATGCCGGAAGTCAAGTTAGAGCCGGAGAAGGTAGGGCGGGCCTGCCCGGATTGCACCCATGACCTCATCGTCCGGTGGGGACGCTACGGCAAGTTCATCGGGTGCAGCAACTACCCAGAGTGCCGCTACACCGAACCCTGGCTGGAAATGATCGGCGTCGTTTGCCCGGATGACGGCGGGGATTTGGCCCAGCGGCAAACCCGCAAAGGCCGGACATTTTACGGCTGCGCCAACTATCCAGAGTGCGAATTCACCTCCTGGAAACGCCCCCTGCCCACGCCCTGCCCCAACTGCGCCGGCACCCTTGTGGTTGCCAACAAGCAATTCGCCCAGTGCCTCAAGTGCGAGGAGCGTTTCCTGCTGGATGAACTTAATCCAGAATCAGCGGAAGAAAAAACCTCCCCGCCAGAATCCAGCCAATTGGCATAGACCTTGCATCAATAAATTCAACCCGATGGGTAGTTGCGTATTTTCTCACCCTGGTCTACAATACGAGCTAGAACAAATGGCATAATGGCATAATGCTCAATATCTGGGAGCAAGGCTTATGGAATTGATCCAAAAACAATTAAAAAACCCGCTGGCGCTCGGCATTGCCGGTTTCCTGGCGGGCGTGTTTTTCGGCCTGGTGATTCTGGGCTGGTGGTTAACCCCGGTGCGATGGGAGAACGCCGGCCCCAGCGACCTGACCGAAGGCTTGCAAGTGGAATGGCTGCGTATGACCCTGGAGTCTTTTGAGAGAACAGGCAACGTAGTAACTGCCAAACAGCGTTGGGATGCTTTGCACGAAAGCGGGCCGGCGATCCTTGAGGCGCTCAAAGCAAACCCCGGGAACATCAACACTCGTATTTTTGAAAATTTCGAATAAGCGATTGAATTTAATTCTACCGCCTCAGCGACTGCTTTACCCGGTGAGCCAACCGAATCTGCCGCGCCTCCTGAAGAAGAAAAGAAAGGTTTAAGTACCGGCACATACGTTTTGCTGTGCGTGATTGGGTTGGTGGTGGTGGGGGGCGGCGCGGTTGCTTGGTACCTCTTCCGGGACCGCAGCGGGGGCGTGGTTTCAGCAGCCCAGGAGGCCATGCAGATGACACGGGACGCCCAACCCACCGACTACTCCGCCACGGGCGAAGACCCGCCGGTGGCCCAATTTATGACCACCTACTTGCTGGGGGATGACCTTTTCGACGACTCATTCAGCATCGATTCCCCGGCGGGCGAGTTCCTGGGTGAATGCGGCGTCGGAATCGCCGATAATATTGGCGTAGGCGATCCCAAACGGGTCAGCGCCTATGAAGTTTGGCTGTTTGATAAGAACGATATACAAACCGTCACCAAGGTGGTGATGAGCAGCCACGGCTTCAATGACGACGCCACCCGCACCCGCCTGACGGCCAAGGGAGAGCCGGTCATGGCTGGGCCTGGCGAGCAGGTCGTTTTGGAGACCCAGACCTTGCAGTTGGTGGCTCGCATCGTGGATATGACCTACGGGGAAGGCGCTCTCCCCGCCGAGAGTTTCTTTGAACGGATGACCCTGGAACTGGCTATCTGGTCCAATACGAACGTGTAAAGAAAGACGGACAGCAATCCGAAACGAAGTGAACGATTAAGCGGTGGCTCCATACTGGCAGCCACCGCTTTTTTTTATCTGGCAGGTTATTTTGTTTCTGGCTGAGTGTTATAACTTCCTGCTAACTTCCCAATCACCTACTCCCTAATTACCCAATCCCTGGTCACTGACCACTAATCACCCCTCACTCAATTTTCAGTATCTTCAACTTGAGCTCCCCGCCGGGGGTTTCGGCCACCACCTCATCGCCTACCCGGCGCCCGAGGATGACCAGGCCGATGGGGGATTCGTTGGAAATGCGCCCTTCTTTGGGGTTGGCTTCCGGGTGGCCTACCACATGGTAGGTTTCTGGCGGATATTCTCCCTCCTGGATGGTG
>CBDUUP010000247.1:0-6960 GCA_965370435.1 uncultured Anaerolineales bacterium
CGCCGACGACATGGACTTCGTTTCCAGTGACGGCCACCTGGACCTGATCGTCGAGAAGGTGGAGGAGAAGCTCACCGGGGTGGAAGAAGTGGTCTTCGAGCCGGAGGAAGTGGAGAATTCCCGGTGAGCGTTGGGCGTGGGAATCATTGGTCAATCACCCTCCGCCCATAGATCAATGACGTAAGGGTCCCCTGCGCCCAGATCATTCCCGCCGTGGCAGCTATCCATACCCCAATCTGAGGCGAAGACGACGTAGCGGCCATCCCGGGAGGATGAGGGATAAGCGTTTCATAATAACTTCCTTGACCCAGGTAGTTGATCGTATTGTCATTGTCACGTAGAATTGCAGCTTGGGCAAGATGTTCATTTGGTATGCTACGGTATAATCCCGGATAACTGATATGAGTACTTCAACTAGCCCCACGGCTGTGCTTGCCGTCGGCGTGCGCTTTTCAGAAGACTCCCTGCACGTCCAGTTGTCCGATGGGCGGGAGATTTCCGCGCCCCTGGTGTGGTTCCCGCTCCTGAGAGACGCAACCCCTGAACAGCGCAAGAACTTGCGCTTTATTGGAGGCGGAGTGGGCATCCATTGGGATGAAATTGACGAGGATGTGTCGGTAGCGGGGTTGCTGCGAAGCTGATTTCCCCAAGTCCCCTCCTGGTGGAGGGGGCTTTTTGATTATGGGGTGTTGCAGCGACTTAAGTCGCACCAACATTTACGAAGTCGGCCTTCGCCGACTAATCGTTTAGCGTCCTTCAAGATTCAACCACCCTCCGCCCAGAGATCAATGACGTAAGGATCCCCCGCGCCCAGGTCGTTCCCGCCGCGGCAGCTATCCATACCCCAATCTGAGGCGAAGACCACGTAGCGGCCATCCCGGGAGATTGTGGCTCGGGGCTGCACCCAATAGCCGCACTTGGTGGAGCGGTGGTGGGCCAGCCGCAGGACCGAGCCGTCGGTGTATTGCAGGAAGAGTTCGTCGGCGTAGGGGACGTTAACATTATCGCCGTAATGTCCCCATGAGATCAGGCAGACGCCGTCCGGCCCCTGGCAGGAGATGTGGTCTTCGTCGGTCCAGTCCACGGTCTGCAAAAAAATGGGTTGGCTGACGGTGGAGGTTCCGGGCAGCAGGCGCATGGCGAGGGCTGGGAGGTTGGGGTCGGCGGGGGAGGAGAGTTCGGTAGTCATGAAGAACTCGGTGGTCCCGTCAGAATCCACGCCCAGGTCACCGTGATGGTGGTGGTCGGATATCCGGCCCACGAAACCGCCGGTCTGGAGGTCGTAGGTCTCCAGGCCGCTGCAAGGCTCAATCCCGTCCCGCGCCCACTGCACCACCAGGTAGCGGCCCAGCGGAGAGACGCCGATCCAGTCCGGCTCCACCTCGCCCCACTCCGGGTCTGGCTGGCAGAAGCCGGAGTAGAGATCGGGCAGAGGAAGCTGCGCGCCCAGGACGCCGTTCACCAGGTCCAGAGCGAAGATAACCTGAGCGCCATCGTCCCGGCTGAGCATCCCCGCCAGCCAGCGTCCATCCCGGGAGAGTTCGTCGAAGGACTGGTTTGACCGGATATACTCATACTCCGCAGGGAAGGTGAAGGCGGTGGTGGTCGCCAACGTATCCAGGTCGGTGAACTGGACGCGGACGATGGCGTCGGCGTTGCTGTCGAAGTGGACGATGGAGTGAGGCCGAGTCGGATGCCAGCGGGGAGCGTTCCACTCGGAGGTGTCCAACCCGCTCACCCGGCTGAAATCCTCCATCCGCCGCACGACGAACCCCTCCGAGCTGTCCAGCAGCAGGTACGCGTTGTCGGCGGAGAAAGCCTGGAGCTGGTTGTAGATCTGGGTCTCAAAGCCGCCCCGCTCACTGGTATCCGAGACGCGCCGCAGAGAAACGCCGAAGACCGGGTCCATAAAGGGGACCCCGACGGGCTGGATGGAAAGAGGAGGCGGGGCGAGGATGAGGCTGGGGTCGGAGATGCCGATGCTGCCGAGGTCGAGAGTGGGAGCAGGGGTGAGGGTTGTCCCTGGTGCGGGGGCGGCGGTGTTGTCTGGGGCGGTTGTGGCTGCATTGCTGAGGGTTGGCGTGGGATCTGGGGGATTCGTCGGTGTTTCAAGCAGACCGCAGGCGAGGAGGAGCAGGGCGAGGGGGAGGAGGCGAGGGATGTGTTTCATTTTTAGTTTCCTTCTAATCCAGGTCTCTTGAGCTTGAACAGACTAATCAGATAGTTACCGGGTTATTGTCGCGCAGAATTGTAGCTTGGGCAAGGAGTTTGCTAGCTTATCCAGGCGTGCCACGGCGACTAAAGTCACCCTAACATTTGCGAAGTCGGCCTTCGCCGACTATAAGAGGGTTTCAGTCCGCCGAAGGGCGGACTTCGTAGTTGTTGGTGCGACTTTAGTCGCTGAACGCCCCAATTCCCCTCCCTCTAACAAAATATTAATTCCACTATCCCCTCCCCCCGTGGTAGAATCACCTCACTATTGTCTAACCCGCGCCAATCTCGATTGGCAGCGATACCTGCGGAGGTACCCATGAAAAAAGAAGTATCCACATATACCACCAAGAAAGGCCTGGCCCAGATGCTCAAGGGCGGGGTCATCATGGACGTGGTGAATGCCGAGCACGCCCGCATCGCCGAAGACGCCGGAGCCGTGGCCGTCATGGCTCTGGAACGAGTCCCCGCCGACATCCGGGCCGACGGCGGCGTGGCTCGTATGAGCGACCCTGAAATGATCCTCCAGATCATGGAAGCGGTCAGCATCCCGGTGATGGCCAAGGCCCGCATCGGCCACTTCGTGGAGGCCCAGATATTGGAAGCCCTGGGTGTGGACTACGTGGACGAGTCGGAGGTGCTGACCCCCGCCGATGAGGCCCACCACATCAACAAACACGAGTTCAATATCCCCTTCGTGTGCGGCTGCCGCAACCTGGGCGAAGCCCTGCGCCGCATCGGGGAAGGCGCCGCCATGATCCGCACCAAAGGCGAGGCCGGCACCGGCGATGTAGTGGAAGCGGTCCGCCACGCCCGCGCTGTGCTGGGCGCCATCAAACATCTCCAAAACATGCCCGCCGAAGAGTTGATGACCTACGCCAAGAACATCGGCGCGCCCTACGAGATCGTCAAAGAGGTCAAGGAACTGGGCAAGCTGCCGGTGGTCAACTTCGCCGCGGGCGGCCTGGCCACCCCCGCCGACGCGGCCTTGATGATGCAGCTCGGCGTGGACGGCGTCTTCGTCGGCTCCGGGATTTTCAAGTCCGGGGACCCGGCCAAACGGGCTGACGCCATCGTCAAGGCCACCACTCACTACCAGGACCCCAAAATGCTGGCCGAGATCAGCCGCAACCTGGGCGATCCCATGGTCGGCCGCCAGGTCACCGACATCCCCGAAGGCGAACTCATCGCCGGGCGCGGCTGGTAAACCAGCCTGACTGCTTTCTATGAAAATAGGCGTCCTCGCCCTCCAGGGCGATTTTGACGAACACCTCCAGGTTCTGCGCCGTCTGGGCGTTGAGGCTGGCGAAGTGCGCAAGGCCGAACACCTAGAAGACCTGGACGGCCTCATCATCCCCGGCGGAGAGTCGACCACCATCGGCAAACTGGCGACCGATTTCAACCTGATAGAGCCGCTGCAGGCCTTCGCCCGGAAGAAAGCGCTCTGGGGCACCTGCGCCGGGGCTATCCTCATCTCCAAGGATGCCCATCGCCAGCAGCCTTTGCTGGACCTGATGGACATCACCATCGAGCGCAACGCCTTTGGCCGCCAGGTTGACAGCTTCGAGATCGACCTGGAAGTTCCCGCCCTCCAGCGGGTGGACGACTCCGGCCAGCCCTACCGGGCCATTTTCATCCGCGCCCCGTTGATCGAATCGGTGGAAAGCGACACCGAGGTCTTAGCCTCCCTCCCCGACGGCCGCATCGTGGCCGCCCAACAAGGCCGCTGGCTGGCGACCTCCTTCCATCCCGAACTCACCCCCGACGACCGCTTCCACCGCTACTTTCTGCTCATGGTTGACAGCTAACCGGATTTTCCTGCGAGGTTGGCAGCCAACCGCATTATCCTACGATGGTTGGTCATCCTGAGCTTGTCGAAGGAAGCTTGTCGAAGGATGACCACTAAGACTACTCAGACCACTAAGACCACTTAGACTACGTCATGATCCGCCCCTTTGAACTGCGCGACCTCCCCATACTGCGCCGCTACCGGGCCAAAGGCCTCTACCTGGACTCCATCCCTACCCTGACCTGGGGCCGGGTGTTGGTGCCCGCCGGGGCGACCTTTTCCTTCATCGCGCCCGCTACGGGCGTCTTCACCGCCATTGGCAACACTGAGGACAACCTCAAACCGCCCTTGCTGGGGCAGGTCGTCCATACCTCCGGGTCAACTTACGCCCACATCATGTACCTGGCTCCGGAGGCGGCCCTGGATTCGGACGCCCTACCGGACTTATTGGAGCACCTGATCACCCGGGTAGGAGAGCGCGGGGCGCACAACCTGTTGGCCGAAGTGGATGAGAGCGCTAAAATCTTTGAAGCCCTGCGGAAGCGAGGGTTTTCCATCTATGCCCGCCAGCGCATCTGGAAGGTGGAATCGCCGCCTTCCGATCAAAGCGCGGCGACCGGATGGCGGTCGGGCATCTCCCGCGATGAAGCCGCGGTGCGAGGCCTGTACAATGCACTGGTGCCGGCCCTGGTGCAGCAGGTGGAACCGCTGCCCTGGGCGCGGCGGCGCGGGTTGGTTTATTTCCAGGATGGCGACCTGGCAGCCTTCGCCGACCTGGCCTCCGGGCCGCGGGGGTTCTGGGTGCAGCCTTTCTTCCACCCGGACGCGGAGCGCGCGCCCCAACTCCTGGTGGACCTGCTGCTCAATATCCCCTATCACCCCAAACGCCCGGCTTACGTTTGTGTGCGCTCTTACCAATCCTGGCTGGAACCAGCCCTGGAAGACCTGGAGGCCGAAGCCGGGCCGCGCCAGGCTGTGATGGTCAAGCGTCTCGCCGTCGCGGTGCAAAAGCCCGCCCTGGCCCCCCTGCCCAATATCAAAGGCTCCACCGCCAAGCCCTCCGCCCCCTTCACCAGCCTCCCCGACCCAAACGAGATCCCCAATGGGGTGGCGCAGACCTCCCAAGACCAGCCTTAGAAAACAGGCCCTCACCTCTCCCCATGGGAACCCCAAGCGGCTTCTGCAATCTCTCGAATGGTTTCTTTTCGTTTTTCTGGCCCGCAGCAAAATGTATCTTGATCTTGTGTTTCACTCATAAATATGCCTTTCTCTTTTTATTATCGAGCTATGCTTTCCTTTTTTTAATCTGACCCAAATATACAAAAATATCTGGTGATATGTCATCACATGATGTGGTGATCAATATGGTGATTTTATTTGGAGGGGAAAATAAAAAAAACCTGTCAGATTGTACAACTTACCTGAAAGGGCAATTGAATCTCAATAGTATTAGGACTTACGCAGTTGAAAGATTTAATGGCAACCTTGCGAAGGTTTCTCTGTTTATGAAGTGATCAACGATTGACAACCAACCCATGAGAGGGTATAAATTCTCTTGGGAACCCTCCATCATGTTCACACTCCTGTTCAATACTGGGGTGATCATTGAACACATCATTATTAACTCAAGCAGGCGTGCATTACAATATAAAGGAGGTTTTAATGGATAATCTTAGAAATAAAAAAGTGCTGCTGGGTGTGTTGATCGGTTTGATTGTCATTGTTTTTGGCGCGATCGTGATTCAACAAGGGGTGCCGCTGTACAAGGCTTTTGATGGAGATGTATCCGAAGCCTTTGCCTATTTGAAACCCTGCCTGTCCTCAAACGCAGGATGGGAATGCGTCGCTCCTACTGAAAATATTGGGAGCCTCAGTGTCGATCCAACGAATCATAATCTGTGGGGAGACAGTATAATTACGCTCAATTATTTCTCTATGAGCGAGAAGACGGGGCTATTCGCTTATCCAACGGTAATTCCAGCGCCTCCAGAGACAAGCGTGGTTATGGATATCTGCCCTTCAAATAAGCTGTGGATAGCGATGCTATATCTTGAGGAGAATGGAGCAATTGAGTATCTGGTTCCTTATGGGATGGACACTGCCCAATGGGGGCCAGATTCCCGAGAGATCGCTTCCCTGCCCCAAGGGAATAACTGGCGCTGCATAACTTCTCGATCTGGCAACCTGATCGCCTGGAATTCGCTTCTGAATTGGTTAGGAGTTTTAACCGATCATACCTGGGAACCTATAACACTTGAATTCAATGATTATATTAACATGCTCAATGAAGATAAAGATGGGAACCTTTGGGTATTGACCTATTCCGGTGAAGTCTATGCGTATGATTACCAAACTACGCTTTGGACATTAATTGCCAAGCTTGATGATTTCCACTCAGACCCGTCTAACTCCTTTGAGATCGAAGGCGGTGATATTTGGATATTAAATAGGGAAAGTGTGTTATATCACCTACGGCTGGATGATGAAAATCACATCTTTGAAAAGAAATATCAATTTAACAATAGTTTTAATAGAGGATTTTTTGAAGATTCACAAGGAGTTTTATGGGTTGTCTGGGGTAACCCAAGCGCTGTTTGGACTTATTCATCCGAGGGAGCCTGGGAAATTGAGATGCCCCAAGGTGTGGAGTATATTCGCAGCGCAGCTTTTGATTATGAATTGCAGCGGCTTTACATTGCCACGGACCAGGGGATATATTATCGGACGGTAGGCAATATACCTACAAGATAGACCCGATCCGCCTGGTCCTCCAGCGTGACCGACAGCGGCGACTTGAGCGTCAACACCTCCTGCGCTCTGATCGTACAGTGTGAAAATGCAATCGTTGCAATAAGCGGATATTACAAACATATCACCACAGAGACACAGAGAGCACAGAGAAAACTTAACCTAGCTTTGTCAGGATGATGTATTGCCTGACTGGGCTTTTTTTTATTTTC
>CBDUUP010000248.1:0-6953 GCA_965370435.1 uncultured Anaerolineales bacterium
TGGAGAGAATTTATATTGACAATTTAGTTGGTGTCATCTCCCAGAAACATATAGATACAACAAATCCAGATCGTGCTTCGACCGCTCAGGGGGTAGGATCTGCACAAGCAGAAAAGGCCACCCGAAATCTGCCTGTGGCTAGAGATGATTCAAGGTTCAATTTAATCAAAAAGGTTGATGTAATTAATGAAATAAATACACTCATTGATAATCACAATGTTGGGCTATTAGAAGGAACCCAAGGGACCGGGCTAAGTTTATCAAACTATTGGTATCCTTATTGTACGTCTAGAGATGTCTATGCCTCAAGCATGTTATCCGATTGTGGTTTGTCTCCACTCGTGGTTAGGGACATTTACCTTGTCATTAGAACATATCCAATTAGGTTCGGAGGAAATAGTGGCCCAATGGGTGAAAAAGAGTTATCTTGGGATGAAATTAGAAATAGAAGTGGTAATCCAAACTTAAAAATCGAAATGACTACAATGGGAAATATTCCAAGGCGAATTAGTGAATTTTCTTGGAATGAGGCTAAACGTGCAGTTAGCATAAATCGGCCAACAATGATTTGTCTTTCTTTTGTTGATTATATTAATCATGAGGATTATGGAGTGCGGGAAAAAAGAAATTTAAGTAAAAAAGCAAGAAGATTCATTGATACTATTGAAGATGAACTAAAAGTTCCTGTAGCCTTGATCTCTACTGGACCATTGGAACACCATACCATTGAATGGACATAATATTATAATGTATTGTCAAGATAGGGACATAATTTCGGACCTGCTTGGGTCGTCATCTTTTGCTGAAGTCTATGACAAATATAGACCCCATCTCCCAAAGGCACTTATTAAAACATTGTTAGATATTGTTGGGATGGATACAATTGGTTTAGTAGTAGATTTAGGGTGTGGAACTGGCCTATCAACACTCGCTTGGAGTAATTTTGCTGAGTATGTAATTGGGATTGATTCTAATAATGACTTTTTAAGTTTAGCAAATGATAAACTTTCATCTGGGAAATATCCCAATGTGCAATTTGAAAAATCAAGTGCTAATTCAACGGGGTTAAAGGACTCTTCTGTGACAATTGTTACATGTGCACAATCCTTGCATTGGATGGAACCAGCGCCCACGTTTAGAGAAATAAACAGAATTCTTGCACCAGGTGGTGTATTTATTGCTTATGATTACACTCTCCCCCCACTAATTAATTGGGAGGTGTCAAGAGATTTTAATGTATTTATTAAAGCTGTAAATAATTTTGAGAAGAAGACTGGAACAGGTGGTTTTGGAAAATATTATTGGAAAAAAGATCGGTTTGCTCAATATTTTCGCGAGTCAGGATATTTTCAGTATTCGAATAACTTTTGTTTTACTAGTAAAGCTAAATATGATCTACAAAGATTAATTGGACTCGCATTTTCATATACGGACATATGGTCATTGATTGATGTCGGATTTACTCTAGAAGAGTTAGGGATATTAAACCTTATCCAATCCGCAAATGAGAAATTTGACGAGAGTGTAAAAGAATATTTTCTCGATTATCAAGTGAATTTCGGAATAAAATAATCTAACCATTTGACAATATAAATATTTAAGTGGATAAAAGTAACTTCCTAATGAGAATTGATAATTTATTGAGTGTTTTCCCAATAGTTTAAATGTAAGGAGAGTATAAAATGCTTTTTGAGATAAGCGGTTCGATAGACCAAAACCTAACACTCGAAAAATTCAATATGACCTCATACATAGATACCTACGAGAGGGGAATGGTTACATCCTATGCCGAAATTTGCTCTGCACTAAAAGGGGATATTACTTTAATAACTCCAAAAGAAACAAAAATTGAAACTAAAGAAGAGTTATACATGGATGAAAACGTTTGCGCTAAACTTTTTTCCAAATACAAACATTTAGGCGGCGGAGTTCACGAACAAGAGTTTGGAGGGAATACTTTGACGATTGTTCCTATCAAATGTGCAATACATAAAGTCGCACCACCAAGGGGACACCTAGAAGGATATGATGCTCATAAAATAAGTTTTACCGATACCCCCCCAAAAGATAGGTCATGGGGAACCTGGATAAAATGGTCTCAATCAAGTCGTGTAACAGTAGATGGGAATACCAAAACACCAGTTCAAATTGAGATAAAAGCGGAAAATATTACTATTAAGAATCTATATTTCTTCATCGTACAGCCGTTATCTTACCGGTCGGAGAATTCGTCATATGAGGTACTATCAGAGGGTAAATCTCTTGCAGAATCTCTTATCACACGGGACGTCATTTTTGAGTCACAAGTACCTTCAGACTTTCCAATCTTCCCTGAGTGGGATGGTATATTTCGTGGACGAAAACTGCTTAGAAATCGAAGGCCAATTCACCTTGAAGATAACAACAAAATATTAATTCAGTTTAGTTCAATTTCAGAGTCCCTCGCAGCTAGAAGATTATTTCGAACATACTTAGCCAGCTTAGTATTCGCATTGGCCATTGGTATCTTTGCTAATGGCTTATTCGGATTGTTATTGAATAGAGCATCGGGAATAGATTATTTAGTAGTGACGATTACGATTTTTTGGTTAATTATTGCAATTGTAGCTGGAATCCTAGGTTTTCAGAATTTTAAATTTCCGTGAGTGACTAACGCCATAATAGGTGCCAGTCCTCATAATAGTCCAACCGGCTGAATTTGTGTAGTTTGGACCAGGACCACAGCTGGAGCTGGTGGGGCGATATAGGGGCAGACGCAAAGGTGTCTATTGTGTATATCGGTAAAAAATGCCCATTACACCCATATATAGGGGGTAAACGTGTCTATTTTGTCTATCCCATCTAATAATGTCCATTGTACGTCATCAGAACATTTGGGACAAAATTAGTTGGAAGAATTAGAGACTATTCATCCTTGAGCTAGTAGCATTATACACCGACACGCATCAAGTGTTGCTTATGGCGGAGTGCCATAGCATGCTTCTTAGACCCTGAAATGGGCATACTATCGGCCAAACCTGCGGGAGGTTGCACGTTCTGAGCGATCTGAATCGCTATTAGTCTAAATATCTTGGATCAATCCCTCAGCGGCTTCAATAGCGGCTAGATTCTCCTGGGCGAATTCCGGGCGCAGGGAAACGGCTTCTCGGAAGGCCTCCAGGGGATAGAGCTGCGAATGGCGCAAGACCTCCGCCAGGGCCATCATAGCCCAATGGGTTTTCTTTTTATTTGTATTACCGAAGTCCAGGGGGATTATTCTGGCGGCGGTCTCCAGGGGGAGGAGGTCGGCGTTGATGTACAAGGCAGCCTCTTGGGTGAGGGATGCGATGCGGGCCTGTTCCTGGTTTAGCCCTTCCGATGAGAGTACAACCATGATGTCGGGTTGGGAGATTCCGGTGAACAGAATCTCCTCCGGGCTGAGGATCACCTCGGAGACGGAGTAGCCCGATTGGACGGTGATCGGGTTGTTGTGCCGCTGAGTCGCCCACAGTCCAGAGAGCGCCGCGCCTCGGCTGAACGCGGCTCCCGCCGACCGCACCTTCGCTCCGGCGGCTCCGGCGATGATGCAATGGCGTTGGGTGTTGACCTGGCTTTCATATTTTGGCTCCAGCGGGCGGCCGGCCAGGGTGGGCTGGCTTCGCTGTGGAGCGGTTGCGGTTCGGTAGGCCCGGCTGTATTCGTCTCTCGCCTCCCGGTGGACGACGCCGGTTTGGTAGCCCAGGTCGGCTATGGCTCGTTTGGTGGGGAGGAATTCTTTCTGGCCTTTATTGAATTTGACATACCATGCGGTGCATGGCTCCCAGATGTCAATCAGGGAAAAGCCCTCGTTCTGGATGGCTTCAACCATCAAATCGTCCAAATCCTTATCGGAGGAGGTGGTCCGGGCCACAAAGCTGGCCCCATTGACCGCCACCGTTTGGCAGATATTCATGGGACGCTCCAGGTGTCCATGCCCGGAGATGACGGTGTTGGCTCCGGTGGGGGTGCTGACCGAATGCTCTCCCCCCGTCATCCCATAGTTGAGATTATTGAAGACCATGACGGCAACTCCGATATTGCGCCGAGCGGCGTTGATCAGGTGATGCCCGCCGATCCCACAGCCCCCGTCGCCCATCAGGACGATGACGGTCAGGTCGGGGTTTGCCAGTTTGATCCCGGTGGCGTAGGTGACCGAGCGGCCATGCAGCCCGTGAAAGGCGTTGGCAGCGAAAAACTTGTCGGAGAGGCCGCTGCATCCAATGTCGGAGACGATGACGACCTTGCGGGGGTCAATTTGCAGCTTGACCAGCGCATCGTTCAGGCGGTCTAGTATTCCCCCATGACCGCAGCCTGGACAGAAGGGATAGGGCAAGGTGTCTTCATTCAGGTAACTCGTATAGGTCGTATCAACCATCGGTCACACCTTTTCCAGGATCTCTTGCGGGGTGATCAATTCACCGTCCACTCGATGGACGCCAATCACTTGCTGGTCATCCCGGGCTAATCGCTCAATCTCCCGGCGGTATTGCCCCAGGTTGAGTTCGGCGACGATGATCCGGTTCATCCCCTGCATGGCGGCGCGGAGCTGTTTTTCGGGGAGCGGCCACAAGGACTGCACCGTCAGGGAGGAGATTTTCCTCCCCTCCTGCCGGGCTATCTCTACCGCCGCGTAGGTGGAGCGCGCCGTGATGCCATAGCTGATGAGGAGGGTTTCAGCGCCGTCTTGGCAGTCGGTTTTCACCTGGGCGATCTCATCCTTGTGTTCTTCGATTTTCGCAGACAGGCGCTGGTTTAGGCGGCCCACCACCTCAGTTTTCTTGGAGAGGTAGCCGCGTTCGTCGTGGGAGGAGGTGGTGAAGCGGAGGATGTGCGGCCCACCGAAAGGCGACATGGGCGGGACATCCGACAACTGCTCAACCCGAGAGGGGAAAAATTCATCCTCCGCGGGGGCCAGGCGTCTTTCCCTGACCGGGGTTTGGATGAACGCGCCGCTCTCCACGGTGGTGTTGGTCGCCACCATCTCTTTGTCGGCAGCCAGAAAAACCGGAACTCGGAAACGTTCTGCCAGATCGAAGGCGCGCAGGGTCAAACTGTAGCAATCGGCCACGCTGTCCGGGCAAAGCACGATGACCGGATAGCCTCCCGACGTACTCCAGCGCAAGAATTGGATGTCTCCCTGCGCGCCGGTGGTGGCGGCGCCGGTGGCCGGCCCCATGCGCTGGCAGTCCACGATGACCATAGGGACCTCCCCCATGATCGCTAGGCCGATATTTTCGCTGTACAGGCTGATGCCGGGGCCGCTGGTGGCCGTCATCACCCTGGCCCCCGTCATGGCAGCCCCGATACAGAAGCCCATCGAAGCGATCTCGTCCTCCGCCTGGATGGCGACGCCGCCCACTTTGGGCAGCTCACGGGTCATATGAATTAATATGGGGGTTGCAGGGGTGATGGGATACCCGGCGAAGAAGTTGCATCCGGCCTGGATCGCCCCTCTCGCTATGGCTTCAGATCCGTTGATGAATTCTTTCATTTATGCTCCTGGTCAGGTTTCCGCGGCCCGGCCAGGGTCATTATCCCACATCCTGAGAGGCATTGTCAGCCGACGGTGACTCTCCCATTAAATAGAAACGGGCGGCGAGTGACCGCCGCCCGCAATTGTAGGAGGTTAGATGACAAAATCGCCGTTTCGGTAGATGACCTCGCCGTCCACCAGGATCTCGGCGTCTTTGCGCATGTCGCAGATCAGGTCCCAGTGGATGCTGCTCTTGTTCTTGCTCCCGGTCTCTGGGTAGCCGGCGCCCAGGGCCATGTGGAAGCTGCCGCCGATCTTCTCATCGAAGAGGATGTTGTTGGTGAACTGGTCAATGTCGAAGTTGGTGCCGATGGCGAACTCGCCCAGGTAGCGGGAGCCTTCGTCGGTCTCCAGCATCTTGAGCAAGAAATCCTGGTTCTCTTGGGCGGAGGCCTTGAAAACCCGGCCTTCCACAAAGGTCAGCTCCACGCCTTCCACCGCCCGGCCCTGGTAGACAGCCGGGTAGGTGAACTTCACCCAGCCGTTGACCGATTCTTCCACCGGCCCGGTATAGATCTCGCCGTCGGGCATGTTGTGTTGGCCGCAGGCGTTGTTGAACTTGCGGCCTTTGATGGAAAGGGTGAGGTCCACGTTGGGGCCTCGCAGGGCTACTTTTTCGCCTCCCTCAATCGCCTTGATAATCTTGCGCTGCTTCTCCTCCACGCTTTTCCAGTAAGCGACCGGGTCATCCTGGTCGGCATGGCAGGCCCGGAAGAGGAAATCCTCGTATTTATCGAGCTTCATCCCGGCTTCTTCGGCGTAGCCGCTGGTGGGATATTGGGTGGTCACCCATTTGAATTCCTTGGCCGCGCCCCGCTGCATTTGGGCTTCCAGGATGGGGGCTTCGGCTCTCTGGCGCATGGCCTGGTGAGCGGGTTTCACCATGCTCAAGGCCCGGGTATTGACCTCCGAGCGGACAAAGATGCGGGACTCGAACTCGTCGTAGGCCAGCTTGCGCAAAGGCGGGGTGAAGGAGAACTGATCCTCGCCGCCGTAGGCGTAGAAAAGTTCGTTCTGGTCAATTAGATCTAACAGCAAGTATGGATGGCCGCCCCGCTCCAGGATGCGTTTATAGAGCGCTCGCACCAGCGGTTCGGCGGCGGTGGTGGCTTCGATAGCCACCCGGTCCCCGGGTTGGATATTGGCGGAATAATCCACCAGGATGTGAGCGAATTTTTCGATGCGGTCCATGCGTACCTGTACTTCCTAGGTTGAATTTTGGTCAAGACACGAAAGCAATTATACAACAAATCGTATTTTTCTACTTGTGCAAATTAAGCTGTGAATACAGGTCATCTCAATTGCCGCGCCTCAGTTAGCATTACACTTAATGAGCACATTCAAATTTTGTAAGTGTTCAGGGGGTCAAAAGAAGGATCTGCTCAACGGGGAGCAATGAAGG
>CBDUUP010000249.1:0-6917 GCA_965370435.1 uncultured Anaerolineales bacterium
GCTGCGCCGCCTCCGGCGGTGAGGAGGAGGATGCAGATGCCGATCAGGAGGAAGATGACGCATCCCCAGAGCCAGACGTTGCGTTTTTTCGGTTTTTCGGAGGTGATTTCGGGCATGAGTTCAGACATGTTAACCTCTTTTTTGTGAAGTTTTAGTGGGCGATGAGTTTCTTGAAAATTGGCAAGTGGCTACTTGATTTCAGGGCTGAATTTTTATTTCAACTATTTATATCTGGTAGTCTGATAAACCGGCGGGGTGAGGAGGGAAATTCCGAATTTGGGTCAGGGAATTTCCCAAACGGTGAATTCGGTGAAGCGGGTGGTTTCTCCGTTAATTTCATCGCCGGACCAAAATCCGGTTCCGGCCATAATATTGCCGGCGCCTCGGCTATCATCTAAATCCAGTTTGGTGAGAAAATTGCCGTTGAGGAATACCCATCCTTCGCTTTCAGAGGCGATCAGGAGAACTTCGTTTTCCTCTCCTACGGTGGTGTTAACATTTGCGGAGCCGCTATCTAATGGGAAGTAGGTACTGTTCGAATAGATCTTAAGACTCCAAGTTCCGTTGGATCCGATTACGAGGTTGAAATACTTTCGAGGGGTGCGGTTGTAACGGAACAAATAGCCAATATCCCAGGAGCCTTGGCTGAGGGAATAGGGGACGCTGAATACGGCAGAAGCGGCAAAGTCGCTAACGTTGACCCCCGCGGAAAATGTTTCAATGAATCCATCTTCAATATGATCCAGGCTTCCGCTGCGGGGTCCGAAGATGGGGGTATCGAGGAAGGATAAATCGGGGTACTGGCGGTTGCCAAGGTCTTCAAAGAGTTGATCGAGGAGAAGTTGGAAGGCTTGGACGGTGGCGGTTTTTCCTGCGTTTCGGGTGGCGATGGAATCGAGGTAGGCCTGGTAGGTGGCGGTTTTGATGACTGCGGTTTGGGTGAAGGGGGCCTGGGCGGTGAGGGTGGCGTTGATCTGGGCTTGCTGGGTGGCGGTGTAGTCGAGGGTGGAGGTGGGGGTGTTGGTGGGGGTGTTGGTGACGGTGGAGGTGGGGGTGGGTTTTAAGTAGACGTAAGCCGCGCCGCCTCCGGCGGTGAGGAGGACGATGCAGATGCCGATCAGGAGGATGATGACGCATCCCCAGAGCCAGACGTTGCGTTTTTTTGGTTGTTGGGACATGGTAGCCTCTCTTTTATAGTTGGATTTCCTTAGTTAGTTTCATGTTCCGGGGCAGAGTGTTTCAACGGTGGAGGTTGGGAGAATTTAGCAGGGTAGGGGGGGGGATAGACTCAAGGCTGGTGATCTCTGGTTATGGTTCTGAATTTCGAGTCACTTCGATACTGACGGCTACGTATTCCGCAGCGGCATTGTAACTCAGGGAAATTTGTATCTGGTCACCGGCCGGATTGGCTCGGAAAAGGGTAGCGATACTAGGGCCGAAAATGTCATCTTGAGAGGTTGGCTCCCAACCGAGGATGGAGAGATGGTCTTGATAATATTCAATTACAGTTTCCAGATCGGCCTCAACGCGATAGTTGAAGTTGGCGCCTGGTTTGGTTATGATAAAGTCGTAGGCGCCTTCCATGATGGGGATGTCGCCTTCGATGAGCAGGGAGACGGTGGGGGTGGGGCTGGCCGGAACCAGGATGGTGACAACGACGGTGGGGAAGGGGGTGGCGGTGATCTTTTGGATGATGATGATGGGGGTGTAGGTGGGTGGGGGTTCGTAAAGCATGGCGGTGATCGCGGCGCTGCTGAGGGCGAGGATGCACAGCCCGATCAAGACGAGTACGGTGGTGATCCCGCATCCCCAGAGCCATGTTTTGCGGTTACTGTTATTTTGAGTCATTGGTTTCATCTGGTTGCTTTGACACGTCGATCAGGCGGCTAGTTTTTTGGATAGAGATATTTATCTGAGTGCGATGAAGTTTCGTTGGTTTATGATTCAAGAATGAAGAATTTTTCATTTATCCGCCCGGTTTATGCTGATCTGGACGCTCACGAATTCGCCAAATGGATTGTAGTTAAGATTTATCATGAGAACGTCATTGTTTGAGTGATAGTATTCTAAATTGATGATCGTATCCCCAATGCTGCTTTCAGATAACCTTCCCGGTATCCAATCGTGAATGGGGAGATTGACCTTGTAAAAAGTCGCCACAGCTTGTAAATCGGCGTCTACGCGGTAGGTGAATTGGGTTCCTTGAGCGGATGACTGTAAATCGTAAGCGCCGTCCATGATGGGGATGTCAAAAGGGATATCGGGTCTGGTAGTTGGGGTGGGGCTGTCTGATGCTAGAACGGTTACAACTACAACTTTGGTGGGGAAGGGGGTGGCGGTGATCTTTTGGATGATGATGACCGGGGTATAGGTGGGTTGGGGTTCGTAAAGCATGGCGGCGATCCCGGCTCCGCTGAGGGCGAGGATGCAAAGCCCGGTCAAAAGGAACACAGACGCCATTATGCATCCCCAAAATAGAGGCCGACTTTTTAGACTATTCAGCATGGGCAAGCATCCTCCTTGTGGGCCTACCGCCCCGGTATATATTCCTCATATCATAGTCGCGATTTCAAAGAAATGCAAGTCAAAGAAGAGAGTGAATACAAATTATCGAAAGCGTTATTGTCACTGGGTTGATATTCTATATTGAGGGCATCTAATGTAAGATGGATAATGCACTCGATGAATATGTCGATTGTTGATGGATTCGCACTGGGAGGGAGAAATTTCGTTGTTATAATGTACTATCATTGAAGCAGAGATTCGGGAACGGAGGAAGGCATGAAGATATTCAGCGGTTTATTTAAGGTTGTTGGGGTGGCGATTCTTGTTCTGGTTGTTCTGGGGCTACCGCTGGCGTTGTTGGGGCGGAACGTGGGCCGGGTGGTGTTCAGCCCTCAGGAGATCCTGAATCTGTTGAGCGAAAATCTCACCCAGCCTGAGATTCTCTCTTCCCTGGCCCAGGGCTTTGTCAGCGCCCGGGTTGAGGAAGGGGAAGGGCCGGGCGACCCGGCGACTGCTCTGGCGTTGAAGGGTTTGAATGAGATGGACGATGAGCAGTGGAATGAATTGATCCAACTTTTGACCCCTCCAGAATTGCTGAAATTGACCACCAAAGAGATCGTGAACGGGCTGTATGACTGGATCGATAGCGACGATCCTAAACCCAACATACGGCTGCCGATGAACAAGTGGGTGGAAAGCATCCAATCCAATGCGGGGGAGGTCATCGTCCTGGTATTGGATGCCTTGCCAGCTTGCACCAGCGAGCAGATGAGCGGGTATTCGGATGAGGCGCCTTTTGACCAGGAGGAGATTCCGCTCTGCCGCCCTCCAGAGCCGCATTACAGTATGGTGGTGGAATCGGGGCTGGAAGCGCTGCCCTCGCTATTGGAAACCATACCCAACGAACAGAACCTGGGTGAGATGCTGTTCGCCGATGCTACAGCAGGCGAGTTGGCGGCGGTGAAGGATGCCAAACAGAATATCCGCATGCTGCGGGCTGTGATGGGTCAGGGGTGGCTGGTGTTTGTGGCGTTGTTTCTGTTGGCGATCCCGTTGGGGGCGCGCACTGGGGATGGGGCGCTGCGCTGGGCTGGCTGGCCGCTGGTCTTGACCGGATTGGCGGTATTGGTGTTGGCTATTGTTATTTTGTTGGCTGCCAACCAGTATTTGGTGACTATAGGGGACCGTCTGAGCGAGAACGTGCCGGAGGCTCTGGTATTTCCTTTGCTGTCGATCTTGGAGATGACCTTGTCGGCGATCATCTTCCCGTTTGGATTGCAGGGAGTGGGGATGCTTTTGCTGGGCGGTTTGCTTTTGTTGGGGGCTTCCATTGTGGCCCGGCGGGCCAGTAAAAAGGCAGCTACGGCAGGCCAGGTTGGCCCGATAGATGCCACGCCGCCGCCTGAACCTGTACCGCCCCTGGAACAGTTCCAGGAGGCGGCTCCTGAGGCTGAAGCGCCGGATGAAGAGGAAGAAGAGGAGGACGATGATACGCCCTCCGGGATGTTTGGATAAATTGGCTGTGGAATACGCTGCCCATTAGACTGGAATCTCTTGAACGAAGGAGATGGCATGAAACCACAAAATAAAGTTCTGAAGTTTATGGCCACCGGTTTGGCGATCTTTGTGGTCCTGGTTTTGCCTTTGTCGCTTCTGGGGTATAACGTGGGGCGGGCGCTTTTTACGCCTAAGGTTCTTCTGGACGTTCTTCGGGAGAAGCTCCTTCAACCGGAGATTGTGGCTGAGATCACTCAGGTTGTGGTGGCATACAGGGTGGACACGGGAGCGGCCGGGGCAGTGCCCAGCATCACGGCGGGTGAACAATATTATGACGAGCAGTTGAATACCGGAACGGGGGGGGAAGACCCGGCTTTGACCCTGGTGTTGACGGGGTTGAACGAGATGAATTACGATCAGTGGGTGCAGTTAATTCGATATTTGATGCCTACCGGGTTGATGCACCTGACGGCCGAGCAGATCATTTGGGGGATTTACGATTGGATTGACGGCCCCAATACGATTCCGGTGATCCGTTTTCCTACTCAATTGTGGAAGCAGAATGTCTCTGAGGTAGCCCGGCCAGCTCTGGAGGCGGCCTTTATGGCCTTGCCTCAATGCACGCCGGTGCAAATGGGGCATTTGGACGATCCTCCCCCTGGCGAGCCGGTGCCTATTTGCAGGCCGCCGGAGCCGGACTACACGGAGGCGTTGGACGGCGCGTTGGAGATCCTGCCATCGTTGTTGCTGGCGGTGCCAAACGAGCATGACCTGGCTACTTACGTGTTTGAGAGCAGCACGCCGGAAGAACTTCAGAGGATGGATAATGCTAAACGATGGATTCTCAGGTTCCGGTTCATATTGTTGTATGGGTGGTTGGCGGTGGCGGGGTTGTATGTGCTGGTGATCCCCCTGGGCGGCGGCCGCTCCAAGGAAGGGTGGCTGCGGTGGGCGGGTTGGCCGCTTTTGGTGGCCGGATCGGGGGTGATCGTGATCGGGGTGGCAATAAAGTTGCTCAGTTATCTGCTGCTCAATTCGGTGGAAAATATGAGCTTGCCGCTGCCGTTCCCGATTGTGTTTCCTTTGTTGATGATCATGGATGTGATTCTGACGGTGATATTGGTGCCGATGGGGTTGGAGGGGGCGGTGATGATCTTGCTGGGGGCGGGGATGTTGGGCGGGGCGCGGATGCTGGCGAAACAGTCTGGGGAGCAGCCGGAGGAGGGCGCGCTGGCTGTGGAGGCAGAGAGGCCGCGCACCAAGGCGGATTATGCGCCTTTGCGGCGTCCGAAGCCGAATTGGGAGGGGGAAGAGGAGGGTTAGGAGGGTGAACGTTTAAACGTTAGAACGTTGAAACGTTACCGTTGTTTAATGGTGTGTTATAGGGCGAAGTTGGGGGATAAAAACAAGGGCCGGTTTAGCGGCCCTTGAGTGGGGTTGGTGAAGACAATGGAAATTTCGTTTATTAAATTGGTTCTCGGTTACATCTAGCGGGATGGCGCCTAATAGATCGGGGTTGTTGATGCTGCCAATGTTGAGGTTGACAGGTTTGCTACGGTAAATCCGCTCTATGTGTTTGGCGGCGGCGGGTCTTGAGGCGGCGGCGGGTCTGGCGGGACCTGAGGCTTTGGCGGGACAGAAGCCTTGTTCACCAGATAGCCTGCGTGGCTGAAGCCCAGGATGCCTACCAAGCCTTCACTCAGATCGGGGAATTGAACGAGACCGGAGATGGACCCGGCTGCGGCGATAGCTGCACCGAGGGCGACGGCATAGGCCGCGACGGCCACCACGGTGAAGAAGAAATTCTGCACCTTGGCGATATCCACGTAAGCCAGGCTCCCAACTTCCTCGCCCTTGAACATGTCGGAGAAACTTGGTTTCTCTCCCGCTTTTCTCACGGCCAATGCGCCTCTATTCTCGAATTCGGCGTAGGTACTTTGAAGAGCTGGATGATTCACCACCTCCGCGTAGGCGTCATGATCATGGTGGGTGCTTTGGGCTTTGTTCTCTTTGATCAATGGGGAGGCGACTGCTGATGTTATGCTGATTCCCATTAAGGCCCATAAAATTCCCGGGAGTTGGAGATCCGCGGGAGCAGCACAGGTTGTTTTTTTATCTTTTACTTTGGATGATTCGCATACATAAGCATCGGCGTGGGAGGAGTTGGTGGAATCGCCAATACGCGCGAGGGCGATGGTCCAGAATGCGGATAGTATCACTAAGGTCCACAGCACGATTTGGAAACGCGACAAGCTGACCATGTTTCGATTATCGACGAAGATAGCCCAAAAACCGCCCGAGGCCTTGACGCTGAGGCCGATCATTCCCATAATGACGAACATCAAGACAAGATTGACGATCCAAGCCGCGATCCACCATTGCATACCTACTCGAGTGGGCAGGAGCAATGCGACAAGCGCCATGACGATGACCAGAATTACGGTGAAGAATACATACCTAGATTGAGGTAAACTATTGCTAGGATTCATATTGTTTCTCCTTTTCGGAACTTTAGCTGAATTATCTGATGACTACAAACAGGTATTGGTCATACATACTCTCCGTTGTGACATATTTACCTTCAGCGCGCATTATTGTATGCGTACTGATAATCGCATGACTCTATATTGGCTGGTGGGAAAGTGGCAGGTTGCAAGTGGCAAGTGGCAAGTGGCAGGTGGCAAGTGGCAGGTGGCAGGTGGCAAGTGGCAGGTGGCAAGTGGCAAGTGGCAAGTGGCAGGTTGCAAGTGGCAGGTTGCAGGTTGCAAGTGGTAAGTGGCAGGTTGTAGGTTGGGAGGTTGAAGGTTAAAACGTTGAAACGTTAGCGTTGTTTTATGGTGTGGAGGAGGGCGAAGTTGGGGGGGCGCAGTTCGGTGACGGGGAAACCGGCTACGATGACGACTTGCTGTCCGGGG
>CBDUUP010000250.1:0-6906 GCA_965370435.1 uncultured Anaerolineales bacterium
CGCATGATTTTTTGGGTCGCGAGAAACGGAAGCGTCGAGGCCGCCGTTGTCTTTCACGCCCCTGGTTGGTTGGATTTTCGCTGCTCATAATTTTCTCCTAAGTACTGCCGATAAAGATGAAGGCGGTGAGTTTGTTCGACTGTTAGAAAGGGAATTCGTCCTCATCCAGATTGGTTTCTTCCTTTTCTTCCACTTCATCTTTTTGGTTATCGCGGCGGTTGCCAAGCATGACCATCTCCTTGGCGACGACCTCAGTGGTTGTATGGCGGTTGCCTTCGTTATCTTCCCAGCGGCGGGTTTGCAACCGGCCTTCAATGTAAACCTGTTGACCTTTGGTCAAATATTTTTTACATATTTCGGCCAGGTTGCCCCAGGTCACGATGTTGAACCATTCGGTCTGGGAGCGCCGTTCACCATCCGAGGTGTTCCAACTGCGGCTGGTGGCGACGCTGAAAGTTGTCACCGGACGCCCTGAGGGAGTATAGCGCATTTCTGGGTCGCGCCCCAAACGACCAATAAGCATCACCTTATTGAGGCCTCTTCCCATAGGGAAATCCTTTTCCGGGCAAACCGCTAAATATTTACCGCATTGTGTTTTCGATAATTATTCTTCTTGGGCCGTGATCATAAAACGTATGATCGGCTCTTGGAGACCTATTTGGCGCTCCAAGGTGTCACAATAGGTTGGCGGCATCTGGGTTTGGAAGAAAACGTATTGGCCTTCGAGTAGTTTGTCAATGGGGTATGCAAGCTTGCGTTTTCCCCATATGTCTTCCTGGATTATACCGCCGCCAGACTCGTTGATCCATACTCTGACCCGTTCCACGATCTCATTGAAAGCGATTTCTTCCAGGTCAGGGTGGACGATGAAGGCGACCTCGTAATTGCGCATGTGAACCTCCTTTCCTTGGGATTGCCTCTGGTCAGGTCAATTGACCTTCCAGAAGCGGAAAGCAAGCCACGCATCGCGTGGCTTAGCGGGATGTAGTTTAGCACAAAGCCCACATTTTGCACAGGGTAACGTGGATAGAAAAATGAACTTTTAAATGCCAGGATTTTCTGAATGCGACCTACTTCTCCAGGATTTCCAGGTAAATTCGCTTGTTGATTTTCCCTTTGCTGGTGTAGTCTGCCACTCGCAGGGGGCCTACCTCGGAAGTATTCTTGACGTGGGTGCCTCCATCGGCCTGTATATCCAGCCCTTCAAGCTCGACTATTCGCACTTCAGGGATGCCTTCGGGTAGCAGGTTGATCTTGGTGCGGATCAGGTCGGGGATCTGGAATGCTTCTTCGCGAGGCAGGATTCTGGTTTTTACGGGGAGAGCGTTGGCAATCTCCTGGTTGATGGCGGTTTCTATTTCGGCGACCAGTTCCTTCCGCATGGTCTCGAATTCGAAGTCCATCCGGCCTTTGAGGGCATTCATATTCCCTCCGGTGACGGAGGCTCCATAATCCCTGAAGATCACCCCGCAAAGCACGTGCATGGCGGTGTGGGTTCGCATCAACTGGTAGCGGAAATCCCAATCTATTCGCCCCTGCACGGCTGCGCCCGCGGCTGGTAAAGGCTGGTCGCCTTCGATGAGATGAACGATCTTCCCGCTTATTTTCTTGGCTCGTTTGACCGTGTATGCGTTGCCCTCATGGGATAGACTGCCGCGGTCGGGGAGCTGCCCGCCGCCGCCGGGGAAAAATGCAGTCCGGTCCAGGACCAGGCCATGATTTTCTACATCCACCACGACGACTGCGGCGTCAAATTCTTTCAAATAGCTGTCGGTGTGATAAAGTAACTCGGTCATTGGAAATCCTTTGGGGTCAATTTGCTGGAACGATACAATCGGGGACATCATTTTGCGGACTATTCACCAGCCGGGAAACGGGGAAAGATTTCATCTCTTCGGCGGGGTAGGGCCCGAGGTATCCATTTAGCGCTTCCGGGTTTTGCTCTTCGGTTGACAGCCAATGCTCATAGGCCTCTGGCTTCAGAATGACGGGCATGCGGTTGTGAACCTGGGCGACCAGATCGTTGGGCTGGGTGGTGATGATGGTAGTAGATTTTATCACTGATCCATCTGGAGCGTTCCAGATTTCCCACAGCCCGGCTATGCCAAAGGGCTGGTCGGACTTCATTTTGATGTAATGGGGGATTTTGGTCTTTTCGCCGGGAACTTTCTGCCATTCGTAAAAACCATCCGCCAGGATCAGACATCGCCGCCGCCGGTAAGCGGCCCGGAAGGAAGGCTTTTTTGCCAGGGTCTCCGACCGGGCGTTTATCATGCGGCTGCCCATCTTGGGGTCTTTCGCCCAGGAGGGGATCAATCCCCACACGAAGAAATCGAGTTTGTTTTCGCCGTCATTGGGGATAACGGCAATAGGCTGGGTTGGGGCCACGTTGAACCTCGGCGTTATCTGCGCCTGAACTTCCAGCCAGGGAAAGGCCCGTTGGATCGTCTCTCTGTCAACTGTGATCGTAAACCGTCCACACATATCAAATCTCCTATTCCGTTGAACGTTTCATCGTTAAAACGTTCAACCTACTAACGCTTTTCCATGACCGCCTCCGCCGGGAGTGCGGATGCTTAAAATGTCTCCCGCCTTCAAGGGGACGCTGCCTTTTCCGGGCAGAGGGAGTTCTTCGCCCTCGCGGATGAGGACATTCTCGCCGGGCTTGCCTGGATCGCCACCCTCTAGGCCGTATGGGGTTGTCTGCCGCCGGTCGGTGATGAGGCTGGCTTCTGCATCAACCAGGACTTGAATGTCGCGCTGGATACCATCGCCGCCGGAGTGGAGTCCTGCGCCGCCGGAGCCGCGCCTCACCTCGTAGCGCAGCACCCGGAAGGGATAGGCGTATTCCAGCGCTTCAATGGGTGTATTTAGGGTGTTGGTCATGTGCGAGTGGATGGCGGAAGTCCCTGGACGCTCAGGCCCGGCTCCCATCCCGCCGCCAATGGTTTCATAATAGGTGAATGGCGTCCCGAGCTCCGGGTCCCAGCCTCCAATTGTGACGTTGTTCATGCTGCCCTGGCTGGCGGCGGGGACGCGTTCCGGGCAGGCTTGGGCCATGGCTCCCAGCAGCACATCCACGATCCTTTGGGAAGTCTCCACATTGCCTCCCGCCACCGGTCCAGGATGCCGGGCGTTAACCACCGTCCCCTCCGGCGCAATGACTTCAATGGGGGCCAGACAGCCGGTGTTGTTGGGGATGTCCAAGCCGATCAGGCATCGAAAAACGTAATATACCGCTGAGAGTGTGATGGCGGATACCGCATTGATGCTGCCTGCTTGTTGGGGCGCAGACCCGGTGAAGTCTACGACGGCCCGGTCCTTCTCGATGGTGACGCTGACCCGGATGGGAACCCGTTCGTCGCTGATGCCGTCATTGTCCAGGGCATCCTCGAATTGGTAGACGCCATCAGGGAGGTCTTCAAGCAGGCGGCGGGTCATACGCTCGGTGTAGGCCAGAAGTTCCTGCATGTAGAGCGAGACTTCGGCCTCGCCGTAATTGGCGACCATCTCTCCCTGCCGTTTTACGCCCCGATGATTGGCCGCGATCTGAGCTTTCAAATCACCGGCGCGCTCCTGGGGGGTGCGCACATTCGCAAGGAGCATATCCCACGCGCCCCGGTTGAACTCCCCGGCTTGGATCAATTTCAGCGGCGGGATGATGAGGCCCTCTTGGTAGAGTTCGCGGGCGATGCCCATCGAGCCGGGGGTCATTCCGCCCACATCGGCATGGTGGGCGCGATTGGCGGCGAACCCGAATAATTGTGGCCCACCTTTGTTTTCGATGAATACCGGCGCGACCAGGGTGATGTCTGGAAGGTGAGTGCCGCCCCGGTAGGGATCGTTGAGGATGACCATATCGCCGGGGTTGAAGGTGAAATCTTTAATCGCGGCTTCAACCGAGAGGGGCATGGAACCCAGATGCACGGGGATGTGGGCCGCCTGGGCGATCATGTCGCCCTGGGCGTTGAACAAGGCGCAGGAAAAATCCCTCCGCTCTTTGATGGTGGGAGAGTAGCTGGATTTGCGCAGCACAACCCCCATCTCCTCCGGGATGGCGGCGAAGAGGTGTTTGAAAACTTCCAGTCGAATGGGGTCGTAAGATTTGGTCATGGCGCGCCTACGGTGATGAGGATATTGCCGTACTCGTCCACTTCCGCATGGTCGGTTCTGCCGATCAATACGGTCGTGTCGGAGCGGACGACGACGGCGGGGCCGGGGATCTGGTTGTTGGGGTGCAGCGATTCGCCGCGATAGAAGGGGATGGTTCTCACCTCTCCGGGGAATGTGACCTTTCTGCGGTCGAGTAGGGCTGGGTTGGGATCAACGCTGCCCAGGGGTTGGCTGGGAATTACTGGGCTTGGGACGCTGCCAATCGCCTTAACCCGCACGTTGACGATTTCGAGGGGATTATCTGGTTCGATATATCCATAGGCTTGCAGGTGTGCTCGCCGGAAGGCCTCGGCGATATTCCCGCCGAAAGGCACGGTCAATTCGTAGGACTGCCCACGGTAGCGCACATCTAAAAGCATTTCGATAGTGATGTCATCCGGCTGAACCCCTTCGTAAGTCAGGTTTTTCCTGCCGCGTGCGGCCAGCGGATTGAGGTGATTTGACAGAATTTCACCCGATGTGTTGCCTGGGAGCATCACGGTTTGAGCGTAATCTTTGACCACGTCAGCCATCAGCATCCCCAGAGCCGACAGCGTGGCCGCGTGGGGCGGCACCAACACCTTCGGGATACCCAAGCCCCGCGCCAGGTCGGCGGCATGAAGGCCGCCCGCGCCGCCGAAAGAAACTAAGGTGAAATCTTGAGGATCATGGCCGCGTTCTACAGAAATCACTCGCAAAGCTCGTCCCATATGGGCGTTGGCGACTGCAACAATGCCCAGCGCGGTTTCGTCAGGGGATATGCCTAGTTCGTCTCCCAGGCGGGATATAACTTCGTGAGCGCGCCCAGAGTCTAATGCCATTTCGCCGCCCAGGAAATGGTCGCCGGGCAAGCGGCCTAATACCAAATTGGCGTCCGTGACGGTGGGCAATTCTCCCCGTCCATAACAAGCCGGGCCGGGGTCCGCGCCGGCGCTCTGCGGCCCAACCCGGAGCGCGCCGCCCGCGTCCATCTTGGCGATTGAGCCGCCTCCCGATCCGACTGTGTGGATGTCGAGGATGGGAATGCTGATAGGGCAGCCCCCAATGGAAGCCTCCGAGGTGGCTGTTAGGCTGCCGTCGATCAAGGAAACGTCCGTTGAGGTGCCGCCCATGTCGAAGGTGATGATTCGGCTGAATCCGGCTTGGGCTGCAACTGCCTGGGCGCCCACCGCGCCTCCCGCCGGACCTGAGAGGATGCAGCGCACCGCGTTGCGGCGAGCCTCGTCCGCGCTGATGCTGCCTCCATTGGATTGCATGATGCGGAGATCATCCCCGTTCAGGTTGGCGGCAAGGTCTCCCAGATACAGGTCCATGATCGGGGAGACGTAGGCGTTGACCACTGTTGTGCTGGTGCGTTCATATTCCCGGAACTCAGGCAGAATTTCAGAGGAGAGCGAGACGAAAAAACCCGCCTGGCGCAATTTTTTCTCGATGGTTTGTTCGTGTTCGGGATGCAAAAAGGAAAACAATAGGCAGACCGCAACCGAGGTGATTCCGGCGGCCTTCAGTATGGGAATCAATTCCTTCACCTGAGTGGGATCTAATGGCGTTAGAATTTCTCCGTTCTTGTCTACCCGTTCATCCACCTCCATCCGGTAGTCCGCCGGAACCAATGGCGGCGGGGGAGCGCTGAACAGGTTGTACAACTCTGGACGGTTCTGCCGCCCAATTTGCAGGACATCGGCAAAGCCCCGGGTGGTGACCAGCGCAGTCGGCGCGCCTTTGCGCTCCAGCAGGGCGTTGGTCGCCACGGTGGAGCCGTGAATGATTTGCCGGTCAAGGTTATCTAATCGCCCCAATCCGGCCATGACTGCCTCCGCCGGGTTTCCGGGTGTGGAGGGCAGCTTGAACGTTTCTATGGTCTGGCCGTCAGGGTCATAGAGTACGAAGTCGGTGAAGGTGCCGCCAATGTCAATACCAATGCGCATGGTTTTCCTTGTATTTGATGAGATTATGATGATACTTTCCCCATTCTACTACTCTTGCTTTAGCATTGGCAAGTCCCCTACAGATTGGGTTCTTTCAGTTTTGGGGCCCTCAGCGACTGAAGTCGCTTGAACATTTACGAAGTCCGCCCTTCGGCGGACTGAAAAGCTGGTTTCAGATCGTGGCAAAGTTTGTGACAGTTCACGATCCGCCCTCCCTCAAAACATCCTGCTTTGAAAAGCCGGCCTCCGCCCATCCAACAGCACAAACGGAGCCACACGTTTGGGGTGCATCCCCAGCTTCTTGAGTTGGCTCAAATTGAACAAGCGTCGGGTTCTGCGGGCGCGCAGGATTGCCTCGGCCCCTTTCGGCCCAATGCCGGGGACGCGCAATAGGTCTCGCCGGGTTGCGCGGTTGATCTCAACCGGCTTTTCGGCCAGGTTGGTCTCCGCCCAGGCGAGTTTGGGGTCTGTGTGGCGGGGTAGATCGCCTGTTGCGGTGAAAGGCATATCTTCCAGCGTAAAGCCGTAATCGCGTAAAAGGAACGAAGCCTGATAGAGGCGATGCTGCCGCACCGGAGATTCGGCGGGTACATTTTCCAATGGGGTTTCGGAGACTGGATTGAAGGCCGAGAAGTAGGCTCGTTTCAGCTTCGCCTGCCGGTTCAGCTTTTCGGTGGTGGAAAGCAACTCCAGATCGCTCTCGCCTACCGCTCCGACCACAAACTGGGTCACCGAGGAGGGCCACCGGCCATTCCAGGTCTCATGAGGGGATTGATTTCGGCGGATCTCTTCCACCCCTTTCAGGGGCTGGACCAATTCCTCAGTG
>CBDUUP010000251.1:0-6830 GCA_965370435.1 uncultured Anaerolineales bacterium
AACAGAATCATTGCTAGAATTAGAGGATCTTTCTCCCCTCTTTCTTTCATCTTTAATATAATTTTATTTTCTTCTTCTTTCATTATCAATCTCTAAAATTTCAATTCTATAAAATTCTTTGGAACTCTGAAATTTATAATTTTGGATATGCTGGTTTAAGTTTATATCCAATAATGAGATCAAATCATGAAAGATAAAAAAACCCGTTTAAATTACATATTATCAATTAGTTTGGATCCGATCTGCCGGCTACGAGAATCTAATTCTGCTCGGCTCTATTTAATGCCACTAACAATACCGCTATCCTCGATTCCAAAAAAAATTTGACCCCCACCAATCACTATCCGAGAATTTAAAAATCCAATTACGTACTTCAGAGCTACAGCAGGGATTTTATCAAGTTCAATTTTATTACTTTTGAACTAATAACTACGATTTTCTTTCAATGACACTTCTTGGCCTAATATGAAAAGGTAATTGGGATTTATCTCTTCTAAACAGAGTTTTATAAACCTTTCCGAGGTTGAAATATCGTATCCATGATTCTGTAATTCTAGAATTATTTCCGCATGAATATTTTCTTCTTTTTGGAAATTTTCCGCTACTTTCCTGGGATGAATTTTTTTATAATACTTCTTATGATACTCGCCATATTTTGAAAAGAAAGCTTGCATACCAACGGCAACTTCAAAGCTATGTGTATTGGTTAAATCCCCAAATGGTAACCCCTGAGTATCTAATGTCCTGTTTTGGGGTAGACGGTTTATTCCTTGATCAAGAATATCATCAATGATCAAGTTAAAAATATTAAGTTCTTTAGGATATTGATTACTAACTATTCGAAAAGCTAAATCTCTTTTGGCGAGTTTTGTAAAATGATCATCGGTGGGTGGAAAATCTGTCCAGCAAATACCTCCTATTGATTCTTTACTTTGGGGTCGCCTCTTAAAAGAATTGACCAGATCCAGAAGAAATGTTTTCATTTTTTTATCCTCCGAACGAAATAATGGGGAGCTCAGATGTCACACTTTAATAAAACTACTAAGATCATTTTATCATAATTTATGCCTACATATTTCCGTTTTACAGGCCACTTTTTTAATCTATCTATTTACATTGACATGACAACCTATGTAATCTAATAATATTTTTGCGCTGCCAACCATCCCAAGGAGTTTGCGCCATGAAGTCAGAAGGATTGATCGCCAGAGAACAGCCCCTTCTCGCAGATTTCATTGGTCCTCCATTCACACCAACACAACCTCCCCCAACTTCAAGTAACAAACTCCCCAACCTGCGGGAGGCTGCCGTTTACATAACTTCTCCAAAATAGATTCAATTGTTAAGTGTATAATATGTCAAAGATAGAAATGGCATTCAGAAATTTACTCATCAACCAACTCTGGCGGCGACGAAAACTATGAACAAATCTCCCTACGCGATGGATGAACGCCAACGTATAGCTTGGCTCCTTGAAGGGGATGTTTCGATTCAGTATCAGGTTCAGCGTGATTTGCTGGCCTCTGAACAACCCCGCCTGCGGGACCGCATCGCGGCCGAAGGGTGGGGCGCACAATTCCTCAGGTTTCGAAAGGAAGAGGGGCATTGGGGGGACCGTTTTTATCAACCCAAGTGGATTTCAACGAATTACACCCTTCTAGATCTAAAAAACCTCGCCATATCCCCAAACAACCAAGAAATAAGGCAATCCATATCTCAGGTGATCCAAAACCTCAAAGCGCTAGACGGGGGGATTTTGCCAATCGGAGCCGATCAGAAAAGTGATGGTTGCATAAACGGGATGTTTCTGAACTACGCTGCATATTTCGGGATGGAGGAAAACGATCTAAAATCAATCGTCGATTTCTTACTTGTAGAACATATGCAAGATGGCGGTTTCAATTGCCATTCCAATGGAATAGGGGCTGTCCATAGCTCCATGCATACAACAATTTCTGTTCTTGAAGGAATATTGGAGTATGCCAAGAACGGCTATAGGTATCGGCTGGAAGAGCTGCAAGAAGCGGCAGATAAATCAAGAACATTTTTATTGCAGCATCACTTGTTTCGATCTGACCGGACTGGGGATATTATTGATAAGAGATGGCTAATGCTTTCTTACCCCTCGCGTTGGAAATACGATATATTGCGAGGGTTGGATTATTTTCAATTCGCCGGGGTCAACTACGATCCACGTATGCGGGATGCGCTTGACATCCTGAAGAAAAAGCGGCGGAAAGATAACCTATGGCCGGTTCAGGCAAAGCATCCGGGTCAGATCCATTTTGACATGGAGAAGACCGGAGGCCCAAGCCGCTGGAATACCTTGAGAGCGCTGAGAGTGCTAAAGCATTTCGGTGATACTGAATGAGCAAAACATTGCTTCTTGGGCGGTGCCATATTGAAGACCTATTTCTTATTCCTGAAACGCCTGACCCCGCCTAGAGTAGATCTGCCTTTGGTAGATGGTTCGCGGCGCGATTTGATTATATTGATTTTAGTGGTGACCCTCCCCCAACTTCAAGGGACGAAGTTCCCAACTTACATCCTGCAACCCGCAACCTGCCAACCTTCAACCTCCCCTCCCATCCCGAATCAAGGTAAAATAACCCCATGCAGCCCACCAACGGCAGCGCGCCGGATAAAGACTACGCCCTCCAAACCCGCGGCCTCAGCATCTACTACGGGAACACCCTGGCCGTGAAAGACATCCGCCTGGACGTGGAACGCGGCAAGATCACCGCCATCATCGGCTCTTCGGGGTGCGGGAAGAGCACCGTGCTGCGCTCCTTCAACCGCATGAACGACCTGATCCCCGGCGCAAGGGTGGAGGGCGAAGTGATCTTCGACGGGCAGAACATCTACGGCCCCGGCGTTGACCCTGTCGAAGTCCGCCGACGCATCGGGATGGTCTTCCAGAAGCCCAACCCCTTCCCCAAGAGCGTGTACGAGAACGTGGCCTGGGGCGCCCGCATCAACGGCTACACCGGCGACATGGACGAACTGGTCGAACGCTCGCTGCGCGGCGCGGTGCTGTGGGCGGAGGTCAAAGACCACCTCGACGAGAGCGGCCTGTCGCTCTCCGGCGGCCAGCAGCAGCGCCTCTGCATCGCCCGCACCATCGCCGTCGAGCCCGACATCGTCCTGATGGACGAACCCTGCTCGGCCCTGGACCCCATCGCCACCCTCAAGATCGAGGAGCTGATGCGCGAACTTTCCACCAACTACACCATCGTCATCGTCACCCACAACATGCAGCAAGCCGCCCGAGTCTCCGACTACACCGCCTTCTTCAACGTCTCCGCCGAGCGGGCCGGTGAGATGGTCGAGTTCGGCGAAACCAACCAAATCTTCACCAACCCCAAAGACCCCCGCACGGAAGGCTACATCACCGGCCGCTTTGGGTGAATTCGTCTAAATGGTCTAAGTTGTCCAAGTGGTCTAAGTAGTCTGACCACTCCGACCACTAAGACTACTAAGACCACTAAGACTCTGCAAAAGAGGTGCCCTATGCCGCTAGACAAACTCTCCCCCCGAGAAACCCTGGATCGGTCCTTGAAACACCAGCTCGAGGAAGTGATCGCCCTGGGAAATATGGTTCAGCAGGCCACCCTGGACGCAGTAGAGGCCCTCAAACAGCGCGACTTCGACGCCTCCCGCCGGGTATATGATGGCGACCAGGCCATTAACGAGAAACGCTTCCACATAGAAGGGGAAGTCCTCATCCTCATCGCCACCCAGCAACCCATGGCCCACGACCTGCGCATGTTGGCCGGGATCCTGGAGATCATCACCGAGCTTGAGCGCATGGGCGATTACGCCAAGGGCATCGGGCGCATCAACCTCCTCATCGGCGACCAGCCGCTGGTCAAGCCCCTGATTGACGTGCCCATCATGGCCCAGAAAGCCACCGACATGCTCCACCGCGCCCTGGTGGCCTTCGTCGCCGAGGACGTGGAGGCGGCTCGCAGCATCCCCAAAGATGACGACCAGATTGACGAACTCCACAACCAGACCCAACATGAACTGCTCAACATCATGAAAAAGGACTCCAACCTCCAGGTGATTGACCAGTGCAACAACCTGATGTGGGCGGCCCACAACCTGGAACGCTTCGCCGACCGGGTCACCAACATCTGCGAGCGCACCATCTTCGTTGCCACCGGCGAGATGACCGAGCTGGACAGCTCCGATGACGAGCAGATCGAGTAAGGTCTCTCGGCGCAAGGTATTATTCCTCTGCCTCAAGAACGGCGGCGTCCAGGTGGAAGAGAGCAAACAGTGGATAGTGGGCAGTGGACAGTATTCAGTCGTCAGTAGTCAGTGACGGGCGTTCTTGTCTACGTGTTTCCTTGTATACCCGACCACTAAGACCAGTCCGACCCTCCCGGTCTTTCGGTTGCCGGGGGGGAGGAGTTGGGCTATACTGGGGGGAGACTATCCGCCGCGAATCCCCTGTGGAGGGGTGAAAGATGATTGAAAACAGAGGCACACAAGATGGCTAAGAAAGGTAAATCTCGCCTAGAAAAACTAGGGAAACTTGGCGTTGCTATCCTTGAACACAAGGTCACAGATGTCATTGGGGAAGATGCCATTGACATCCTCAAAGCATCCTACAAAGAACATGAAACCTTGATTACGGCTCTCGCCCACACAGAGCAGAGATTTCGAGACGAATATGGTGATAAAGAACTTGTCAAAGCCATGTTCGACGATCTGTCTCTGGAAAACCTCCCTTCTCTTGAAGAAGCTTTCAGCAAGTTTTATTCCCGGCCCACCGATCCTGCCTTACCGAAAACACTCACAGCGCTGATGCGGAGCGATTTCTCCACATTAGCGCAGGAACGCTTGGAAAAGGCTGTTTCATCTTATATTGAGTTCTTTACAGAAGAACTGGCCATGCAAGACGAAAAATTCCGTGATAATGTGGTCGCTCTCGCCAGCTTACGACGATCTACTGAATTTGCATCTCTCACGGATGCAATCAAATCATTATTTGAACAAGTAAGCCCGCAAATTTCCACAGATGTGCCTCTACGCCCTCTCCACCAACTCCCCCCGCCGCCCGCCGACTTCACCGGGCGGGAGGCCGAACTGGCCGAACTGCGGGAAGCCCTCACCGGGGGCGGGGTCACTATCTCCGGGGTTCGGGGCATGGGCGGGATTGGGAAGACGGTGTTGGCGTTGGAACTGTGCCAGGGGTTGAAGGATGAGTACCCCGACGCCCAGATATACCTCGACCTGCGCGGGGCCAGTGAGCAAATCCCCCTCACCCCCGCCGAGGCCCTGTCCCAGGTGCTGCGGGCCTACCACCCCACCGCCCAACTGCCGGAGGAGGAGACCCAACTACGGGCGCTCTATCTCTCCACTTTAGAGGGCCAGCGCGCCCTCCTGCTGATGGACAACGTCCTGGACAAGGCTCAGGTGGAGCTACTCCTGCCGCCGCCTGGTTGCTGCCTGCTGGTTACCTCCCGGCAGCGGTTCACCTTGCCCGGACTGAAGGCTTTGGACCTGGATCGGATGACCGATGAGGAGGCTCAAACCCTCTTGCTCACCATCGCCCCGCGCATCGGGGAGGCCGCCGATGAAATTGCCGAACTCTGCGACCATCTCCCCTATGCCTTGCGTCTGGTCGCCACCGCCCTGGCGGAGACCGCCAACCTGACCCCTGACGACTACATGCGCCGCCACCGGGAGGAGGGGGTGGGCTTGGAACCGGTGGAGGTTTCCCTCAAGTTGAGCTACGACCTGCTGGACGAGGCGTTGCAAGAACGCTGGCGGGCCTTGGCGGTCTTCCCCGGCGGGTTTGACTTGTTGGCAGCAATAGCTGTGTGGATTGGTTGGGATGAAGTGACAAAGCTTGGAGATGAAAATCAACAGGAAGCTGAACGAGATAAAGCCCAAGAAACCCTGGGCGAACTGTTGCGCTACAGTCTGCTGGAATGGGGTGAAACCACCGGCCGTTACCGCCTGCACGATCTGGAGCGGGCTTACGCCGCTAGGTTGTTGGAGGAGACGGAGGGGGATGTGTACCAGCTGCGCCATGCCGAGCACTACCGGCGTGTGCTGAACGCTGCTGATTACCTTTACCAGGAGGGTGGTGAGGGTGTGCTGGTTGGGCTGGCGCTATACGACCGGGAGGCGGGTAATATCACCGCCGGACAGGCCTGGGCTGCTGGCTACATGGAGAGGGATGAGACGATCGCCCGGCTAGCTTGCGATTACCCGGATGCGGGGGCTTACGTCATTTATTTGAGACTCCATGCCCTTGAGCGCATCCGCTGGCTGGAGACCGCCCTGGTTGCCGCCCGACGATTGGGGGATAGAAAATCCGAAGGGGGCCGCCTCGGGAACCTGGGACAAGCCTACGCCGCTCTGGGTGAGACCCACCGGGCTATCGAGTTTTTCGAGCAAGAACTGGATATCGCCCACGAGATTGGTGACCGGCGCGGCGAGGGGACCTCCCTCAGCAACCTGGGGAATGCCTACTACTTCTTAGGCGAGACCCGCCGGGCCATTGAGTATTACGAGCAAGACCTGGATATCACCCGTGAGACCGGTAACCGGCGCGGGGAGGGAGGTACCCTCGGCAACTTGGGGAACGCCTACGCCGCTCTTGGCGAGACCCGCCGGGCCATCGAGTTTTACGAGCAAGTCTTCGAGATCGCTCGTGAGACTGGCGACCTGAGCGGGGTGGGGAAAGCCATCGGCAGACTGGGACAAGCCTACGCCGCCCTGGGTGAGATCCGCCGGGCTATCGAATATTATGAGCAAGACCTGGAGGTTACCCGTAAGATCGGCGACCGGCGCGGGGAGGGGGCTGCCCTCTG
>CBDUUP010000252.1:0-6813 GCA_965370435.1 uncultured Anaerolineales bacterium
GGCGTATCGGTAGGCGTGGATGGTGGGGTATCGGTGAGAGTAGAAGTCGGCGTATCGGTGGGGGTAGACGTCGGTGTATCGGTGGGGGTGGAGGTCTCGGTTGGGGTGGGGGTGTCTGTCGGGATCAAATACATCCCTGCATCCCAGGAGGCGTCATTCTCCCTGAAGGTGAGATAGGTAGTGGCGGTCATTCCCGTGGACGTGTCGGGGTCGCTGTCCAGGGCATCGTCGCCCCCCTGGTCTTGGGAACTGAATTGATATCCGGCGGGCAGGGTGAACTTGATATAGTAATTGCCGGGGACGATCTCGGTGAAGCTGTAGGAGCCATCCCCGGCGGTGGTGGTGGTGTCCACCAGGCTGTCGCCGCTGTCGTAGAGTTCGACGGTCACGCCGCTCAACCCTGATTCGCCCCCCTCCTGCACCCCGTCGGCGTCCAGATCATCCCACACGAAGTCGCCCAGGGAGGCGGAGCTATCGAACACATAAGCCGAACCGGAGTCGGCGCTGAGGCCGTCACCCAACCTGGCCCCCACCAGGACGATGTCCCCGTCCACGGCGACGGAGTAGCCAAATTCGTCATCGGTGGCAGCGTCGGAGGCGACTAGCTTTTTTATCTCGCCCCAGTTGGCGGTCCCGCCCTGGTCCCGCCCGAAGAGATAGGCTGAGCCAGACTTGGAGCCGCCGTCGTCTTCGCCTATGGCTCCCACCAGGGCGATATCCCCGTTGAGAGCCACTGCCCTGATGCTGAAATAATCACTCGCCGCGCCGTCGGAGGCGGTGATCTTTTTCACCTCTCCCCAGTTGTCGGCCCCGCCCTGGTCCCGCTCGAATATGTATGCCGAGCCGGAGTCGGTGGCGGTGTCGTCATCCCAGGGCGCCCCTACCAGGGCGGTGTCCCCGCTGAGGGCGACGGAAATGCCGAAACTGTCACCCGCCGCGCCGTCGGAAGGGGAGATTTTTTTTCACCTGGCCCCAGTTTCCGGCCCCGCCCTGGTCCCGCTCGAATATGTATGCCGAGCCGGAGTTTGCGCCGTTGTCGTCGTCAAAATTCGCCCCTATCAGAGCTGTGTCCCCGCTGAGGGCGACGTCGTGCCCGAAATAGTCTTGCATTGCGGGGTCGGAAGCGGTGAGTTTTTTCGCCTGTCCCCAGTTGTCGGTTCCGCCCTGGTCCCGCTCGAAGATGTAGGCCGAGCCGGAAGCAGTGGCGATGTCGTCATCGAACCTGGCCCCAACCAGGGCAGTATCCCCACTGAGAGCGACGACTGCGCCGAAATTGTCACCCGCCGCGCCGTCGGAAGCGGTGAGCCTTTTCACCTGTCCCCAATTGTCGGCTCCACCCTGGTCCCGCTCGAATATGTATGCAGCGCCGGAGGAACTGCCGTTCGCGTCATCGCCAAAGGCCCCCACCAGGGCGGTGTCCCCGCTGAGAGCGACAGCTATCCCGAAGTTGTCACCCGCCGTTACGGAGATGGAGATGAATTTTATCACCCACCCCCAATTGTCGGCCCCTCCCTGGTCCCGCTCGAATATGTATACCGCGCCTTGGCTGTTATCATATGGCGCTCCCACCAGGGCGGTGTCCCCGCTGACGGCGACAGCTATGCCGAATCGGTCATCCGCCGCTCCGTCGAAGGCGGTGAGTTCGACATCCTCGGTGGCAGGAACCAAAGCATCTGGGCCAAGGGCCTCTTGGATGGCGGCCTGCAGGCCGGGGGTGATCTGGTCGCTTTCCTGGCTGGGGTTGGCGGCGGCAAGGCCCGCGATGTTGTCGAATACACTCATGAGGAACGTACTCAACAATGCCACTACGAGCATCACCCGCATGGATAGAACTAGACGCTTTTTGACGGTAGCCATGAATTCTCTTCTCCTCTGTGACGAAAGCGAACGAAAAGCTGATTGTGCTGTTATGGAAGGCCCCCCAAGGGGGCTAACTTGTATAGAATACCTCAGTATAGGATACGTGTCAATATATTTCCCTAAAATGAAAAACGAAACCGCGGGCCGTTTCCAGACCGCGGTTTCTTGATCGTTGAAATGTTTCAACGTGTAAACGTTCTAACGCTAACTCCCGTCCCAATCCCTCGTCACCGGCAGCAATCTGCGAGTTAAGACCGCACCCGCTCGTTCTTGGGATCGTACAAAGGCCGCAAAGAGACACGGGCCGGGAATCGCTGGCTGGCGACCTTGATCTCATACTTTCCGTTCCTGATATATTTGGCGGTCACGCCCTCCTTCTCATTCTCTACGTGTCCGGCGCCAATCGCCCCGCCCAGGGTGTGCCCGTAGGCCCCGGCCATAACGTGGCCGACAAACTCCCCGTCCCGGTAGATGGGTTCATTGCCATAGAGCAGCGGTTCGGGGTCCTCCAGCAGGAACTGCGCCAGGCGGTACGTGGGCGGGCCGCTCTCCTTGCGCTTCAAGAGCGCCTCCCTCCCGATGAAGCCGCCGGGCTTATCGTAATCGACAAAGTAGTTCAACCCCACATTCAACGGCGTGTCGGTGTTGTCAATGTCTCCGGCGAAATCCCGGTAGCCCTTCTCTATGCGCAGGGAATCCAACGCCTGCAGCCCGGCGAATTTCATCCCCACCTCCTCCCCGGCCTCCACCAGGCGGTCGAAGACCGGCAGGGCGAACCCCGGGGGTATGTACAGCTCCCAGCCCAACTCGCCCACGTAAGTGACCCGCAGGGCCTTGACCAGCGCATAACCGATGTCAATCTCCTGCATGGTGAGGTAGGGGAAAGCCTGGTTGGACACGTCGGCATTGGTGACCTTGCTCAACACCTCCCGTGACTTGGGTCCCTGGAGGTTGAGGGTCACTTCCCCGGCGGACACGTCGGTGACGAAGGCGTGCGCCTCCGGCGGGATGTTGCGCTTCAGCCAGGCGTAGACCTGCGTCCGAGTCCCCTCCGCGGTGATGACGTAATACACGTCCTCCGCCAGACGGGTGACGGTCAGGTCGGCCACGATGGTGCCTTGCTCGCTCAACCATTGGGTGTAGACAATGCGCCCCACCGGCACCGAGACGTTGTTGGCGCAGATGCGGTTGAGAACCTTCTCCGCCTCCCGCCCCTGGACCAGGAACTTCGCAAACACAGTGTAATCCATCAAGATCACACCTTCCCTGGCGGCGCGGTGTTCGGCGGCGGCGTATTCAAACCAGTTCTGCCGCTTCCAGGAATACTCGACCTTCGGCTCCACGCCCTCCGGGGCAAACCAATCGGCATACTCCCACCCGGCATATTGGCCGAAGTAAGCCCCTGCCTGGGCCATCCGGTCATAGAAGGGCGATCTGCGCACATCACGAGCCTTCTCCGCCTGGAAGTTGGGCCAACTGGCGTGGAACATCCAGCCCAACAGTTCTTCGGTGCGGTCGTGCAGGTATTGGGGGGTTTTCTCCCAGCTCTGCATGCGGGCGATGTCTATCTCGCTGGTGTCCACGGAGGGGTATCCATCCACCATCCATTGGGCGAGGACCTGCCCCGCCCCGCCCCCCAGCAGGACGCCCAGCGAGTTGAACCCGGCGGCCACGTAGTAATTCTTCAACTCCGGCGCTTCACCCATCAAGGGACTCATATCCGGGGTGAAGCTCTCCGGCCCGCAGAAGAATTTGTGCACCCCGGCCTCTTGGGCCGCCGGGATGCGTTCCAGGGCCTTTTCCAGGAAAGGCATCATGCGGTCCCAATCCGGCGCAATTTCGCCGAAGCTAAAATCTTTGGGGATGCCCTTCATCCCCCAGGGGCCGGCCACCGGCTCGAAGAGGCCCAGCAGCAGTCCCCCGGTCTCCTCCCGGAAGTAGGAGTAATTCTTAACGTCTTCCACAATGGGCAGGTCCCGCTGCATCCCCTCGATCGGCTCGGTGATGAGGTAATAGTGTTCGGCGGCGTGCAGGGGGACGTTGACCCCCGCCATCTGGCCCAATTCCCGGGCCCACATCCCGCCGCAGTTGACGACGTACTCGGCCTGGATGGTTCCCCGGTTGGTGACTACCCCGGTCACCCGGCCCTTCTCCTGGGTGATCCCGGTGACTTGAGTCCCTTCCAGGATATTTACCCCGCCCATCCGCGCGCCCTTGGCCAGGGATAAGGTGAGGTCCACGGGGTTGGCGCGGCCATCCTCGGCGGTGATGAACCCGGCCAGGACCTTGCTGGTGTCCATCAACGGCCACATCTTCTTGACCTCCGCGGTGGAGATCTCTTCCGTAATGACCCCGAACCCGCGCGCAAAGTCCGCCGACCGGCGGAGTTCTTCCAATTCTTCTTGGTCGCAGGCGATCACCAGGACGCCGATAGGCATGAAGCCGGTGCCCTGCCCGGTCTCTTCCTCCAGCCGGGCGTAGAGTTCCCGGGTGTACTTTGCCATGTTGATGGAGGTTTCGGACGTAAAGCCCCCACTGACAATCAGTCCGGCGGCGTGCCAGGTGGTCCCGGCGGTCAGTTCCGAGCGTTCCAAAAGGACGACGTCTTTCCAACCGAGTTTGGGTAGATGGTAAGCGACGCTGCATCCGATCACGCCGCCCCCGATGATGACCACTTGGGCCTGGGTGGGGAAGGTGTCCGGTGACTGTGTAGACTTCGCGCTAGACATGGATCCGCCTCCTGTGATTTGAGGTTATGAGTTTGCTGACCAATTATAAAGTATCGGTATCCAAAACTGGTTTCCCAGTTGGTATCAAATCTCCCGCCGCGCGCATTCAGCCTTTAGGCGGCTCGGCGACTGAAGTCGCCTAAACTTTTACGAAGTCGGCCTTCGCCGACTGAATCTCTCCCCAACGATTATTCCTCGCAGCCCTCCCGGGTGTCGGTGATTACATTGAATGTGAAAGGCTCTTTATAGGAGGAGTAGTATCCCACGTCTTCCAGCAAATCGTAGCTGCCGCCGAAATATTGGGAGAAGATCAGGCGGAAGGAATTCACCGGCGAGATGCCGGGATAAAGATTCGAGGCGGCCTCACCAGGAAGATAGTAAGCGTTCAAGATCGCCATCCTCCCGCCCTTGTAGTCTTTCTTGGCCATGCCGCCGTGGTCTCCCTGGATGATGATGATGGGCGGGGTCTCCGAACCGGCGATGATCTTCTCTACCAGCGGCAGCACCCGGGAATTCACGTAGGCCACCTGGTCGTGATAGCCGGTGACCGAATACTGGTCGTCATCGAAGACGAACTCCCCTTCCGGGCTGAAGACGAAGGGAGGATGAGGGGCGAATACGTGGGCGAAGACAAACTTGGGGCCGGGAACCGATTGGATGCTCTCCAGCCCATCCAGGGTGAAGAGGACCTTGGCCCGGTGTTCGACGACGTAGGCCTTGACGTTGGGGGGGATCGCCTCCGGCGAGGCGGCGGCCAGGTCCATCAAGATGAGGCCCGCGGTGGTCTCGATCAACATGGATTCAAACAAATTCATCCCCCTCAGGATGGACGGGGCGTCCTTCTGGCGGGCCAAATAGAGGTCGGCGTCCAGTATTTCGGTGGGCACAAAATCGGTCTCGAAGGCCACCACGCTATATCCCAGGCTCTCGAACTGGCGGCGCACCACGCTCTGCTGGATGAATATCTCCAGGTCGTCTAGGTCCGCGCTCTCTTGGTTGGCCTGATCGTAAAACGCCGGCAGGTAGTCCATGTTCAGCGTAGAGGACAGGGAGAGGGTGGTCTGGGCATAGTTGCTCTGGCTGCACCGGGCCACGTAGAAACCCATCTCTTCCAGGCTCTCCAGGAAGGGCGCATTATCGAACTCATAAGCCTCCTGAAGGTAATCATCCCGGGTGTAGGCATCCAGGATGATGAAGTACACGTCGGGCATGGGTTGGCCGTCCAGGATTTGGAGGTCTTGCAGCACGCTTTCTGCCTTGGGCAGCCGGGTTTGGGCTGTCAGGGCTTGAGCTTGAAAGACCATGATCTGAAACAAGGGAAAGGCCAACGCCAGAATCGAAATAATATTGAGGGTGAAGGTAGCCCCGCTCGGTTCCCGAAGTTTGCGCGCCACCCACCATATCCCAACCCCAAACGCCACCCCCCAGATCGGGACCAGCAAAAAATGTTTCTGTAAATCGGAAGCCTCCCCAAACGAGCCAAACACGTGCCCATAGGTGAAGAACAGCGCCACCGCCAACGAGCAAACCACCGCTGCCTTCCGCCAGCCGCCGAACAGCCAGCGCAAAAGCAGCAGCAGCGCGCCGGTCCCCAGGCTGGCGATCAGCAATGGGCGGAAGCTGGCCGAGAGGCGAACCTGGCCCAGGTTAAAGGCCAGCAGAGCCAGCACCGCGTATGCGCTGAACAAGAGAGGGTGGAGCGGTACCCGCTTGAGCTTCTCTATTTGCGTCTCTCCATGAGATATAGGCGTCGTTGGGAGTCTTTAATAGATTCTGCCGCCTGGATGTTGAATCGTTCCCCAAAGGCGGCTTCAAACCCCACCGCGGTGTAATCGGGGAAGATGTCCTCCCGACTCGCCAGCAAGCGCTGTACCTGGGAATCGGCCTTGGGGACAAACTCGACGATCAGCCACCGCCCCAGGTCGGCGAAGAAGTCCGCCAACTGCGGCAGGGGGACGTTGTTGGCGATAGCCAGATGGTGAATAAGGGCCAACGCCATGACCGCCTCGGCTGGAGCGCGCTCCAGCAGGGAGTTGCGCTCCCGGTTGTGCCAGCCGATGTTAGGGCTGGGGTTGGTCAGATCCATCAGCAGGGGCAGCAGGTGGGTCTCATTATTCGCGGCGCAGTCGAGGTAATTTTTCTCCACCGCGCCGGGGTCTACGTCGAAGGCCAGGGTGGGAATCCCCCCCTGGCTGGCGATCCGGCTGAACAGCCCCGTGTTTGC
>CBDUUP010000253.1:0-6800 GCA_965370435.1 uncultured Anaerolineales bacterium
CCCCCGCAGCGATTGCCGAACCCCCTCCTGCGGAAGCAGAGCCTGCATCCTCGCAGGCCGCACTCGCTCCCCCGGATGGACAATACCCCGATGGCGTGAAAGCCTCCCCGCTGGCGCGCCGCATGGCCGGTGAGCATGGGTTGGACATCACCGCCATTCAAGGCAGCGGCCCCGGCGGGAGGATCATCCGTAAGGATATCGAAGCCTTCCTGGCCGCGCCGCCCCCGGCGCATGGCGCAGTCCCATCCACGGCGATCTCAGTTCAACCCCCGGTCTTTTCCCCTTCAGAACCTCCGCCATCAGATAAGCGCATCCCCCTGAGCCGTCTGCGGGCCGCCATTGGTCGCCGCATGGTGGAGGTCAAACAGCAAGCCCCCCATTTCTACGTCACCGCCGAATATGATCTGGCCGAATTAATGGCTCTGCGTAAAAAGCTCAACACGATGTTGGAAGCCAGCGGCGAGAAGCTCTCGGTCAATGACTTCATCGTCAAAGCCGCCGCCTTGTCGCTGCGCCAGTTCCCCAACCTCAACGCCTCCCTGGACGGCGACCACGTCATCCAACACGGACAGGTGAATGTGGGCAACGCGGTGGCGGTGGAGGGCGGTCTGCTGACCGTCGTCTGCCGGGATGCGGACCGCAAATCCTTGCGCCAAATCTCCGCCGAGGTCCGCCGCATGGCCGCGGGCGCCAGGGAAGGCAAAGTGCGCCCGGATGACATCCAGGGTTCCACCTTCTCCATCAGCAACCTGGGCATGTTCAATGTCGAACACTTCATCGCCATCCTCAATCCCCCCGAAGCGGCCATCCTGGCGGTCGGGTCGGCGTTGGAAGTTCCCGTGGTCGTAGATGGCGAGATCGAGCTTGGACTGCGCATGAAGGCCACTCTCTCGGTTGACCACCGGGTCAGCGATGGAGCCGAAGCCGCCCAATTCATGCAGGCTCTGGGTCAATACCTGGAAGAGCCGCTGCGCCTGACCTTGTAGGGGGGTACTCTCTTTTCCCTTTGGAAAATGGGGGATATACGCATTTTATGTCATTTTGCAACTAATTTGTGATGGTATTCATCGTTCACTTAATCGGATATTTAGTGTAGAATTGGGGCTGAACGAGTAAGGATAGGTATATATGAATATGGGATCGGCAACTCTTCTTGTGGTTGATGACGAGCGCGATACGCTCACGTTATTGCGTATGACCTTGGAACGCGCCGGCTATGAAGTCATTACTGCCGCCTCAGGGCAGGAAGCCATCAGCCTGATGGAAAAACAATCCCAGAGATTTGATTTGATCATCTTGGATTTGATGATGCCGGTTCATTCCGGTTTCGACGTTCTGCAAGCCGTGCGGGTGGGCATGCGGACGCCGCCGGTGATCGTGCTTTCCGCTAAATCCAGTTTCGATGACCAGCTCAAGGCCCGTGAAATGGGGGCCATTGATTACCTGACCAAACCCACCAACCGGAAGACTTTGCTCAGCGCGGTGGAAAACGCATTGGCGCAAGTGATATAATTCTCCCTTGACCATGTCCAATACTGTTGAATACGATCTGGAATATGCGCGCGCCGGAGTCGCCGAACTGGACGATTATTTATTGTCTAAAGAGTTGTTCTGGCCTCTGAGTGGTACCCCTCCCGGCGGGAAACCCTTCCCTCGCCTGACCCTGGGGGGCTTGCTGCTGGCCCTGGCTCGTTTGAAGGCTCGTGAGTTGTCGGTTTCCCACAACGCCAGTTTCACCCGCCTGGAAGCCCAATTGGACGGGGTACGGTCACGCTGGCGGGTTGCCTGGGGGCGCAAGGCGGCCAGAGAGTACCCCAGCCGTCTCACCCAGTGGCGCAATTATCTCGACGATTATGCTAAAAATTCCTCCGCCTACGCCAGTGCTTACGCCCAGGAGGCGCGGTTGCGTCTCATCTTGCACTTGCTGGAGCCGCAGCTCGACATGCCTTCATCAGCCCACCTCAGCATGCTGGCGGGTTTGGACCTGCGCCTTCAGGCGAAATTTGAGGCTGGGGAATTTGTCTGGGAGGCGGAATTAGCCGCCGGTTTTCCGCCGGATACGTTCTGGTTTTTATATGGGGGACTGCCAGGCCATTCCGTTACGTCTTAGATCCCCTTGTATGATCCTATATATTTTTTATACGATTCATCAGCCTATTCAGGTTGAGAGAGGGTGTTATGGAGAGTTCCCGCACAGCGCTTCCCTGAGCTTCGCCTTTTGAACTTTCCCCATCGTGTTGACCGCTACGGTGGAGTGTTCAGATATTACCCCGTATTGATCTCTTAGATTGCGTTAGCCGCCCGCAATTTAGCGATTTGAGCGTCATCGAAACCTAAAAACTCGGTGAGAACCTCCTCGGTATGCTGGCCCAGCAAAGGGGGCGGGTAGCGAACTTCGAATGGCGAAGTGGGGATATTCATTGGCGAGCCGACAATGGGAATGACGCCCGCGGTGGGATGGTCAACGTCAACGACCAGATTGCGGGCCTGCACCTGGGGGTGCGCCAAAATCTCATCTACGCTGTTGATCGGCGCGGAGGGGATCCCAAGTCGGTCGCAGATTTCCATCCACTCCTGGGCATCACGGCGGGTGAACAAATCATCCAACATCGGCGTCAAAGTATCGCGGTTCTCAACTCGTTTGGGGTTGGTGGAAAAGCGCTCGTCCGCGGCCCATTCGTTGCGGCCCACGCCCTCGCAAAACTTCTCCCATTGCAGATCGTTGCCGATCGCCAGGGCAAAATACTTATCTCGGGCTTTAAAGGATTGGTAGGGCAAAATATTGGGATGTCCGTTACCCATGCGCACGGGTGGATTGCCAGAGATCAGGTAATTGCTGGCAATGTAAGTAAGGACCGCAACCTGTGAGTCTAGCAAAGCCATGTCAATACGCTGGCCCTTACCGGTGCGGTCGCGCCCAAATAAAGCCGCCAGAATGGCGTTGGAGGCGAACATGCCGGTGAGGATATCGGCGATGGCAACGCCGACCCGATGAGGCTCGCCATCGGCTGGGCCGGTGATGCTCATTAAACCTCCCATCGCTTGAATGATGAAATCGTAGCCCGGGCGGTCTTTATAGGGGCCGGTGTAGCCAAAACCGGTCACCGTGCAGTAGATCAGGTCCGGCTTCAGGGTTTGCATAGCGTCGTAATCGAGGCCCATCCGCGCTAACGTGCCAGTCCGAAAGTTCTCGACTAGAACGTCGCTGGCGCGGATGAATTCCTTGAGAACTTCAAGCCCTTCCGATGTTTTGAGGTTCAACGTAACGCTGCGTTTATTTCGATTGACGCATAGGAAATATGCCGATTCTCCACCCTCCGCGAATGGAGGCCCCCAGTGGCGGGTTTCATCACCCCTCCCAGGTATTTCAAATTTGATCACCTCAGCGCCTAGGTCGCCGAGCATCATGGTGCAATAAGGACCCGCCAAAGCCCGGGTCAGGTCAAGTATTTTAATGCCATCCAGAAGGCCTTTTTCATGGGCCATGAGTCAACTCCTTTGGAGAAATTATTCGGGAAATCTGTCAGGTGTTTTCACGAAGGCAAAACGCGCTAAGCAAATGCGCTTGTGAAAGTTGAAATAAAAAATCTACCATGTGCGCATTTGTCCAGTGATTGAATGCTTTTTCAATCACCTGAATGCTTTTTCAATCACCTATATGGCGCTCCGTCTCTGCACTTCGCGCTTGACGAAATCTTCAAAGCGGGTCGGCTCGCGGCCGATCAAGTGTTTGAGAACCCCTGGGTTGCCCCAGAAACCGTGCTGCTCGCAATAGCGGAACATCTTCACCAGGGTCTCGGTCTGATACATGCCCAACCCTGCATCCCTGGCCTGACCGGTCCAGGTTTCGATGGGGGTGGTTTCTGCCTGCACCGGGCGATCCAATACCCGACTCAGGGTCGCCGCGATCTCGGTTTGGGTCAATACTTCAGACCCGGCCAGTTCGTAGGTGGCGTGGAGATGACCTGGTTCGGTGAGCGTCATGACGGCCACCTCGGCGACATCTTCAATATCCACCATGCCCAGGCGTGTCTCCAGCGCGTAAGGGACGGCGTAAACGCCGCGCTCAACAATCGAATCCCACTCGGCTAACACGTTTTGCATATATCCGGCGGGCTGGAGGATGGTGTAAGGTATTCCAGACTCGAAGATCAGCGCCTCCACGGACATTTTTAACCAATGATGGGGCATGGCTTTGACCTGGGGATGCAGCACCGAGTGGTATACGAAATGCTCCACGAACGCCAAACGAGCCGCGTTGATAACATTTTGGCCGATGCCAACCTCCAGGGGGTTCACGTTGGGGCAGATGTGGTATATCGCCCGGATGCCTCGGGCCGCTTTCTGGATCGCATCTTGGTCACGCAGGTCCCCGATAGCCATTTCCTGCGCGCCTGCCTCGGTGACCGCGGGGGTCTGATCTACACGGCGAACCAGGGCGCGGACCGATTGCCCCTTCGAAACCAGGGCGCGGATGACTGCCTGGCCGGTCTTGCCTGCTGCTCCGGTGACGAGGATCATGAGTTTACTCCAAGAGATTGGGATGGGGTGGGATGATGGCTTAACGCGGCGACGAACCCGGCCAGCGCGTCCGCGCCGGAGGTGTGGCCGGAGGCCAGGATGCGGCGAGCAGATTGAAGGAGAGTTTTTTGATCCTCCGTATCCAGCGATTCAACCAGGGAGTGCCAGGGGGCGCTGGCTTCGCCTCTGGCGGCAGCCCGCAGCCAGGCGGCGGAGAGCGGCGTAGTGAGGGGCGCGGCTGTCTCGGCGATGGCTGCGGCGATGGAGGGCATATCATTTACGATCCAGGATGCGAATATAGCGCCGAGGAGATAATCATCGCCCGCGGGGGTGAGGCCGCCCCCCAACCCGGCCAACCCGCGTGCGCCTGCTCGACAGGCTTCGAGGTCGCCGTTGGCGATTCCCATGCAAAGCGTTTGAGCGTGGCGTCGGGCGGTTTCCAAGAAGCGGGAGGAGAATGACGGTTGGGTTATGGGCGGCGGATCGTTGAGCAGCGCGGCCAGGCTCTCCGGGGGGGCGTGAGTTTGCATATAAGATTGAAGCAGGGGGAGCATTTCGGCGACTACATCTAAATGCCCGTGCAGATTTTCCCATCGCGGGCGGGGATTCCAGATGTCGGCGGTATGCGTGTGAATGATAACTCGATCAAGTTCCAGACCGTTCTCCGTGATGGAGACCGGGGTTTCAGCGGTCACTAGGTTTGTAAAAACGCTGTCTTTGATGTCTACCAGGATGGAGAACGGTCCTTCGCCAACCTCTGGCGTGACCAGGGATAGGATTTTGCCATCTTCGTTGATGAGGTTGCAGGCTCGGTCGAAGACGTGCAAAATACGCGCCCGGCGAGTGGTCTCCAGCCAGGCGCGGGCCGGGGGAGCGATGGAAACCGCGGTGAAAACTTGCGTTGCGCTGGCCGTCTTCATCCTTCGTTACGAAAAATCTCCCATAAGCGGTTGGGGCTGAGGGGGATTTCGAGGATCTCAATGCCGGTATCCGACAGCGCGTCCTCCACGGCCTGGGCGAAGAGCGGCCCCACCGGGATAGCGCCCGCTTCTCCAGCGCCTTTCACGCCCATAGGGTTGAGGGGCGAGGGGGTCTCTTTATGGCCGGTCACTATGGGGGGCATTTCGAGCGCGGTGGGCAGCAGGAAATCCATGAAGGAAGCGTTGAGAAGCTGGCCGTTGTCGTCGTAGAATAACTGCTCGTAGAAGGCGTTGCCCAGCCCTTGGGCTACCCCGCCGTGGACTTGCCCGTCCAGGATGAGGGGGTTGATCACCGGGCCGCAGTCGTGGACGACGACGTATTTCTGAATATCCACGTCCATGGTCTCGGGGTCCACTTCCAGGATCAAGGCGTGGACGCCGCTGGCGGTTGCGCCGCGCTCGGGGCCGAAGTAGTTGGTGGCTTCGAGGCCGGGTTCGGTGCCCGGCTTGACGGCTCCCCGCAGGGGGTTGGCTTGCTGCGCCAGTTCTCCCAAGGGGATGGCCTGTTGGGGGACGCCTTTCACTCGTACTTCGCCGTTCACCAGTTCCAGGTCTTCCTCGGCGGCCTCGAAGGTGTCGGAGGCCAGCTTGAGAATCTTCTTGCGCACGTCTTTGGCCGCCTCGTTGATGGCGTTGCCCGCCACCACCGCGCCCCGGCTGGCAAAAGTTCCCGCGCCCCAGTAGAACAGGTCGGTGTCGCCGGTGACGACCTCCACGTCGGTGACGGCCACGCCCAATTGGTCGGCGACGATCTGGGCGAAGACGGTGTAATGTCCCTGCCCCTGGGTGCCGATGCCGGTCACCACCGATACCTTGCCGCTGTTCAACACCTGCACTCTGGCCCCCTCGTAAGGGCCGATGCCGGTGCCTTCCACGTAGGCGACCAGGCCGATGCCGACCACCTTGCCCTCGGCGCGCAGGCGGGGCTGGGTTTCCTTGACGAACTCCTCGTAGCCGATCAAATCCAGGGCCTCCTCCAGCACCGGCTGGTGGTTGCCGCTGTCGTAGATCAGCGGTTCGAAGTCCTGGTAGATGATCTCATTGTCGTAGGGATACGCATCCGGGGGGATGAAGTTGCGGCGGCGGATCTCCACCTTGTCTATGCCCAGTTCTTTGGAGGCCAGGTCGAGCAGGCGCTCCATCACGAAGACGCCGTGCTGCCGTCCCGCGCCCCGGTAGGGCGTGACGATGGTCTTGTTGGTGAAGATGGCGGTGAACTCGGTGTAGTAATGGGGGACGTGGTAAGGCCCCAGCAAGGTGCATTGGGTGTTGATGGGGATGGTCAGGCCGTAGGGGATG
>CBDUUP010000254.1:0-6737 GCA_965370435.1 uncultured Anaerolineales bacterium
TTCCGCTGACCTTGAGGCCACCGCAATTATTCAAGGTGACCTGGTCGCAACGGGCACTTCTCTGCATCGAGATGATGAAGCTCAGGTAGAAGGCCAGATTATTACCGAATCTGGCGGACCGATCTATATCCCTGATCTCCCCGACTTTCCCGGCATTCCAGAGATCCGCATCCCCAGCATTCCCTTTGTTTCGGATTATCGCTATGAAACGAGTTACCTATGGGAAACTTTCAATCTCTTCTTCCGGTCTTTCGCGATCACTGCGTTGGCGGTTCTGATCGTTGTTTTCATGCCCAAACATACCCGGCGGACCGGTGAGGCGATTACCGATCAACCAGTAATAGCCGGAGGCCTGGGATTACTGACCTTAATCGTCACCCCGGCGCTGCTTCTAATTCTTCTCATCACCATCATCCTCTCGCCAGTTGCCCTGGTTGGTGTGCTACTTCTAGCGCTTGCCTTGCTCTTTGGTTGGGTATCCTTGGGTGTCGAGGTAGGTGTCTGGCTGGAGAAATCCTTCAATCAGACCTGGGTTCCAGTGGTCTCTGCCGCGGCGGGTACATTCTTGCTGACTTTCGTTGTCGGCGTCATCGGCTTTGTTGACTGCCTGGGTTTCTTGACGGTGCTAATCATAAGTTCCTTTGGAATGGGCGGTGTGCTTCTCACCCGCTTCGGCACCCGCGCTTACGTCGGGGCTGCTACCGATGTTCCTGAGACCGTTGAAGCCCTGCCCCCGGCAGAAGAAGAATAAAAAAACTAGTTTGGTTTAGATATAAACCGCCTCTGGTGACTGCTGCCAGAGGCGGTTTTTTTATTTTCGAGAGGACGCTCAGAACGTGTTATACTCAAGATTGAAGGTTTTGCAGACGTACTTGAGAACTATTTTATGACAGTAACTAATTCCCCCAACCGGGGTTTACCTGTATGAATCTGTCTATCCGTGACGACCCAGATGTAGTCGAAATCACCGATGAGCAGGCGCTTGTACAGGCTTCCAATGGCGACCGCAAAGCTTTCGGAATCCTTTATGAGCGATACGTCGGACGAATTTACAACTACGTTTACTACCGGACCGGCAACCAGCACGATGCTGAAGATTTAACCGCCCGGGTCTTTTTCCGGGCCATGCGCCACATCGTGAACTATCAGGACCGGGGTGTGCCTTTCTCGGCATGGCTGTACCGAATCGCCCATAACCTGGTTGCTAATTGGCACCGAGACAACAGCCGCCGCCACGAGATCGCTATCGAAGACAGTTTCAGTTCTCGGCAGGAAGGCGAACATCCTGAATTTGCCTTGCTGCAAGTGGAGGAGCAAGATGCCCTCCTGAAAGTGATACGGCGATTGCCCCCCGATCGCCAGCAGCTTTTGATCCTGAAGTTTGTCGAACACCTTTCCAACGCCGATATCGGCCAAGTGATGGGCAGAACCGAAGGAGCCATTAAAAGTTTATATCACCGGACGTTGTTAGCGCTGCGTGATGAAATGAAAACCGATGCTAATGGTAAAAATGACCATGAGTGAAGTTGTCAAGATACATAAGGAAGTGAAAGTTTAGTAGGTGTATGATGAAAATTAGATTTCCGTGGAATAAAAAAGTAAATCCGGGCAGCGTTGAAGGGATTGAGCGTTTGCTGCATTCGACCCTGACGCCGGTATCGCCGCGCTCCGCCTTTGTCACCAATCTGCGGCACAAACTTGTCGATTACGAAGCCCGCCCCTCGCTCTTGCCAGACTCCAAGAAACTCCGCTACGGACTGTTGGGATTGGCAGGGGTCGTCAGCGCGGCCTTGATGATCTTCACCGGGATACGAACCATTATCTCCATTCTTAGCGCCTTGGGCTTACTGCGAGAGATGAGACGCCAAATGGAGGAAAAACGAAAATCCACCCCCACATTGGCTCATTAAACCCCTGGTTTTCCCAATTATCCGAGTCACGCGATCTCCCTTGCGTGACTCTTTTTTCTTAATTCATGTTATCCATAAACCCATCGCCACCCCGAAAGTTGAACGTTCCCACGCTCACGAGAGTAAAATAAGTGCAACATCATCACTGTTTAGATAAAAACGATATGCTTTTCAGCGTCTCGGTTTTTCAGCAATTCAGTGTTTCAGTGTTCAACCAGGAGTTTGTAACGTGACCCATCGATTCAAGAAAATTATAGTTACCCTCGCAGCCCTCGCAATTTTTATTCAGTCTTGCGGCGCAGGAGGTGGCTCGCCCACTGCGACCAACACACTCCCGCCTCCCCCCGCGACCTATACGTCCGCGCCAACCTCGCTCCCGCCAATCCCAACCCCAACCCCTAACGCGCCCGATGGCGGGAGGATCGCCTTTGTTTCCGAGCGAGATGGCAATGCAGAGATTTACGCCATGAACGCCGATGGGAGCGGGTTGACTCGCCTGGTTTCTCATCCCGCTGACGATCTGGATCCAGCCTGGTCGCCGGTGGGGGATCGTTTAGCTTTTGCCTCTAATCGGGAGGGGAATTGGGAAATTTACATCCAGGACCTGAACACAGGTGAATTGATCCGCCTCACCGATAATGAGGCCGAAGATAGGTATCCGGCCTGGTCGCCGGATGGGAGTCAGATCGCCTTTGTTTCTGACTTCGAAGAGGATGTTGAGATTTATGTTATTGCTCTTGATGATGGCGATCCCGTTCGCCTTACGTATGAATTAGGAATGGATTCTCAACCCTCTTGGTCGCCTGATGGAGAGCGCATCGCCTTTGTTTCCGAGCATGATGGCAGCGCTGAGATTTATTCTATGAACGCTGATGGAAGCGACCCTGTGAGACTCACCGAAGACCTTGCTGAAGATGCTTCTCCAGTATGGTCCCCCGACGGATCACAGATAGCTTTTATCTCGAAAGGGGAATCCGGCCCCACCCTGGTTGTCTTGGATGCAGCCAGCGGTGACTCTGCACAGCTCGCCGATGGACTGGTCTTGGACGCCTCGATAGGCTGGTCGCCGGATGGAAGCCGGATCATTTATTCATCTATTCAAGAAGGAAATACGGATCTTTACGCCGTTGACTTGACCGGCGGAGAACTAGAACGCCTGACAAATCATCTGTCAAGAGATTTTGGCGCGGACTGGTCAGCGCGCAAGGCGGTGGCTGGCGAAGAGCCGCGCTTTGGTCTGCCCAGCATCTGGCGTGATACCGACGATGACGACCAGCCTGATATTCCCGTCTCCGCTTTTGGAGGTGGGGAGGGAGTTGCCTATCTCCGATTTGAATATCAGAATATGACTGCCGGAACGACCTGGAAACATATTTGGACTCATGAAAGCGGTTATGAGGTCGTCCATGTAGGATTCTGGGATGGAGAAGGGTCTGGGGTCTATACTGCATTATTTACACCGGCTCGTTCCGCTCCCGTTGGCGCTTGGGTGGTGCAGTTGTTCATTGAAGATCAATTAATGCAAGAGACCAGCTTGACCGTTTTGCGGAAGGATACCTCGCCAATCGCCTTTACTTCCACAATGGATGACAATCCGGAGATATTCCTGATGAAAGCTGATGGCAGTGGGTTGACTCGCTTGACCGATAACTCTGCTGGTGATGCCTCTCCGTCCTGGTCCCCAGATGGAGGCAAAGTTGCTTTCGTATCTGATCGAGATGGCGATCCTGAAATCTACGTGATGAATTCGGACGGCAGCGAGTTAACTCGTCTAACCGATAGCCCCGGAAGAGATGACGCCCCATCATGGTCGCCAGACGGCACACAGATCGCCTTTATTTCCGAGCGCGACGGCAACCCTGAGATATACTTGATGAACGCCGACGGCCGCCGCGTGATACGCCTCACCGAGACCCCTGAAGACGAATTTTCGCCTTCCTGGTCCCCAGACGGAAGCCAGATCGCCTTTGTGTCCAACCTGGATGGGAATTTAGATATTTACGTTATGAATGCTGATGGGAGCGAGGTTAAACGCCTGACCGATGATCCAGGGGCCGACATCTCCCCATCTTGGTCGCCGGACGGACGCAAGCTTGCCTTTGCCTCCGACCGGGACGGGAACTTCGACATCTACACTATGCGATCCGCCGGAAGCAACGTGGTCCAAGTGACCTCTCATCCCGCCGACGATCTCACTCCGACCTGGTCGCCGGATGGAAAACGAATCGCCTTTGTCTCTGATCGTGCTGGGAATTTTGATATTTATCTCACCCTCTTGGACGGAAACACCCCCATCCGCCTCACCAGCACCCAAGAAGATGAATCCAACCCAGTGTGGCTCAACTAAACATCATCTACGTCAATAATTTCTTCCAACAATTCCTCCGTCAGCCACAACGCTTCAGCGATCAGATCGGTGTCAACCGGGAGATTGTGGTCGACGTTCACCGGCCTCACCATCAGGTCGGCAATCTCACCGGCGCGTTTGGTGCACTCCGGCAACCCGCGGAAAAACTTGAGCCTCTCGATAGCGCTCGGTCCGGGGATGGCGTGACCGCACCGCCGCAGAAATTCCCCTACAACGATCCCTGCTGCCCGGCGGGCGCAGACCCGAGTTTTACCGGTGTTTCCGGCGGCTCTGGCCCTCATTGCCGCCCTCAATTCGGTTGTTAGATCGGTTTTCCATGTTGAATGATCCATCATTGTGTTCTAACCGTGAACTCAAGGGATGAAGAATTCTATCCCCAGCCGCGGGGTGAAGGTGAGGAGATCAACAAAGCTATCCCCGTCGGTTCCAATATCAAACTGGAATCTGAATTGTAGAAAACCGCCATATATTGAATCTTGGACCGCCGCGATTGCGGCCTCGCTTCCGATCCTGAATTCATAGGTCGCCAGGGCGATCTCACTGCAAAAGCTCCACAGGCCGCCGCTGGGAGCGCCGGTGAAGAAGTCAGAGGGATCCAATGACCCGTAATCGTAATGGTATACGCCCAGGCAACCCAGGCCTCCGAAGGGATCTCCTTGGATACTATAACCCTGGTCAAGGTCCATGATGACCCCGGTGATAACGGCATTGCTTGGAATCGTGCTCAAGTCGAAAGTGGCGAACCCTTGCCAGCTATGCGTGGAAGCCGTATCGCCCGCCTCCGACTTGTATGCGATCTCGCCATCCGAGCGGATCTGTCCCCGGCTGGCGATGTCGAAGGTGATCCAGAAGGGTGTCGGATCCGGGTTGGGAACAATGATCCGAATCCAGAAATTCATCTGTCCGCTGGTCCCGACCCCGAACGATGTGCCATCCGCGCTCTCCAGATTGTAAAATGCGATATAGCTTCCCTGTGAGGAGGGGGCCGTCATCGTCAAGTTGATGGCTACCGACTGGCCCGGAGCGACGTAGCCTCCCAGAGACAAGCGGGAGGTTGCGCTCATGTTGGTGCCGTGATGAAATACAACGCTGTATTCCTCCGTCCAGGTGCAGGTTCCGACGTTTTGCAGCCACCAGGTTTTAACAAAGCTCTCGTTGGGTTGGATGAAAGTATCGTCAGGGATGGTCTCGCTCGCCAGACTGGCATGCAAACACAGCCCGGAAGGGCTTTGGTAATCATCGGGAGGCGTAGGAGAGAATGTGACCTGCTGGGTTGGGATTTGGGTTAGGGTAGCAATGCTGGTAGAAGTTATGGTTGAGGGGAGTGTCTCACCGGTGGGCTGCCAGGCGATTTCGGTCAACCGCTCAGCGGCCAGGGTCTCCGCCATTTTCTCTGCCGTCGCGGGGAGATCTGCAGTCATTATCGGAGACGAACTTCGGCTGCAGGCCGCCAGGAAAAGGCATAACCCGATTAGCGCTAATACTGTAGAAAAAGTAATTTTATTCTTCATAAGATTGTACCTGCCTCATGTTTTGCCTCCCTATTTTACCAAAGTGACATTAACCCTTCGTTAATTCCCCATCTTCTCATCCCTTGACGCATACTTCCGCCGGTGTTATAGTCCGCCAATCATGATTTTACTATTAATCGTTAGGAACTTCACCCCCGTCCCTAGAGGACCTCGTTGCGACTGCGCAACGGGGCATGGGCACGCGATGGGCATCTCTTTGAGGTAATTTTCGATTACGTCAATACCGCCTCGTTTGCTTCGCCCCGAGATTTCGGGGCTTTTTTTGTTATCATATAGGCGTAAACCCAGGAGACTTTAGCCATGAGAATGAGTAAATTATTCAGCCAGACCCTGCGCGAAATCCCGGCCGAGGCCGAGGTCGCCAGCCATCAACTGCTCTTGCGAGCCGGATTCATCCGCCAGCTTGGCGCAGGGATATTCAGCTACCTCCCTTTGGCCCGCCGCACCTTGAACAAGATTGAGAACATCATCCGAGATGAGATCAACGCCATCGGAGGCCAGGAGATCACCATGCCGGTCGTCCATCCGGCCGACGTTTGGAAAAAGACCAATCGCTGGTACGAGGTCGGCGCGGAGATGGGACGCTTCAAGGATCGGAATAACCGCGACATGGCCCTCGCCATGACCCACGAGGAGATCGTCGCGGATTTGGTGCGCAAAGAGATCCGTTCATATCGCCAACTGCCCCAACTGGTCTATCACATTCAAACCAAATGGCGCGACGACGCTCGACCCCGAGCCGGTTTAGTTCGGGTGCGAGAATTCACCATGAAAGACAGCTACAGCCTGGATGCGGATTGGGAGGGGTTGGACGCCCAATACCGCGCCCATTACCAAGCCTATTTCAACATCTTCCATCGTTGTGGGTTGGACGTGATCTCTGTAGAGTCTGATGTTGGCATGATGGGTGGTTCTATGGCCCACGAG
>CBDUUP010000255.1:0-6652 GCA_965370435.1 uncultured Anaerolineales bacterium
GGTTTCCATCTCCCTGAAACTGCCAAACGCCTCGCCCTGGCCGCCCTGGATGAAACCCCCTCCCGGCTAATGCCCCTCACAGGATTGGCTATGCGCAATTCGACGGCGGTCTCCCTCTTCACCGACGCCCCCCTCCCCAAACTCCCCGCCGAGATCGAAGTCCGCCCCCTCAGCGCCTTTGCGGAGGCTGTGGACTGGGCCGATTGGCTGGCCGTGGATATTCCCCTGGAAGCCCTCCCCACCCTGCGGGAGCGGCTGGGCCTGGCCCTATACGAAAAACTCCCCTACCCGGCCCAAATACTAGTCGCCGCCCCCATGCCCTGCGGCGGGATCGCCGACTGCGGCGTCTGCGCGGTCAAAGCCCGTCGCAAATGGAAGCTGGCCTGCAAGGACGGCCCGGTCTTCGATTTCGAGGCAGTGGGTAGTGGGCAGTGAACAGTGGATAGTGAACGATGGACAGCCAATAGAGGGTACAATTGTATTCTTACGAAATACCAACTAAAAACTAGCTCCTGCCGACTCATTACTACCCACAACCAACTGCCTACTGACTACTGACAACTAACCACTGTCCACAAATCACTGACCACTAATCACTGTTTCCCCCCCATGAACATCCTCGCCTTTTTCGCCCATCCTGATGACGAGACCATGCTGGCGGGGGGCGCACTGGCCCTCCTGGCACAGCAGGGAATTGACGTGCACTACATTTCCGCCACCCGCGGGGAGGGCGGCGAGGTGGGCGAACCGCCTCTCTGCACGGTCGAAGAGCTGGGGGAGGTGCGGGAACAAGAATTGGTCTGCGCGGTGCAGGTCCTGGGAGGGCGCTCACTCACCTTCCTGGGCTACACCGACCCTCGGGTCGGGCCGGGGGAGGAACTCTTCGCCTTCAGCAATAATCTAGTGATCCTGGCCGGTCAGGTGGCGACCAGCATTAGCCAGCACGAGCCTGTTGCCATCCTCACCCACGGCTCCAACGGCGAGTATGGGCACCCGGCCCATGTATTATGCTTCCAGGCCGCTCTGACCGCGGTGATGGCAGGCGGCGACGATGCCCCCCTGCTCTACACCGTGGCGGCCTCCTTCCCAGAACATCCCCGCCCCCGCCTGTCCAACCAGAGCGACCCAGCCCATCTGGTCATTGACGTGAACGCCGTGTTGGAGATGAAGATCCAGGCCGCCCTCTGCCAAAAGACCCAGCACGCCCTCTTCGTGCGGCGGTTCTCCGAGGAGGCCGGACGGCAGTTGACGGTTCCGGAGGTCGTCATGACAGTTGAAAGCCTCCACCGCGCCCGCCCCGCCCCCGAGGGGGAGATAGACGACCCCATCGCCCAGGCCCTTCGGGAGGCCGGTGCAGTGGTATGATTATCAAGTAAACACATTCGAATGCAATACTATGAAAAAAATCTCTCAAGAAAAACTCTTTGAATTGCTCGACACCCCGGAAAAAAACCTCTCCGGCTATGACCTGCGCGGCCTGGTCTTCCGGGGCGCGGACCTGGAACACTGCAACCTCTCCGGCTCCAACCTAGAAGGCGCTATCCTGGATCGGGCCTTCTTGATCGGCGCCAACTTACAGAAAACCAACCTCAAGAACGCCTCCATGGAAAAGGCATACCTGATGGGGGTGGATTGCCGAAGGGCCAAGATGCAGGGCGCAAATTTGGCTGGAGCGGTCTTGATCCGCGCCAACCTGGAAAACGCCGACCTGGAGAACGCTTTCATGCGCAGCGTAGATATCATGGACGCCAGATTGAATAAGGCCAATTTGAAGAAAGTTTATTTGCAAGAATCCTTTGCCAAGGGGGCCAATTTTGAAGGGGCCGACTTGAGCGAAGCGATCCTCATCAACGCGGTGCTGGAAAGGGCCAACTTTCAGAACGCCACCATGACCAAGACCAAGCTGGGCGGGTGCAGTTTGCGCCGAGCCATCTTGATAGATGCCGTCATGGTCGAGGCCAACCTGGAATACGCCAACCTGGAAGAAGCCACCCTGCGCAATGCAGACCTGCGCTGGGCCAAATTCACCGACGCCAAAATGCTGTACGTTGACCTGGAAGAGGCCGTCATGCCCTTCGCCATCCTCGCCGGGGCGACCTTGATCGGGGCCAAAATGCGCCAGGCCAAGCTGGGCCACGCTGACATGGAAGACGCCAACCTGATGGATGCCATATTACGGGAAGCGAACATGCGGGAGGCCAACCTAAAGAACGCCATCCTTCGGGGCGCAGACCTGACCCGGGCCGACCTCACTGAGGCCGACCTGACCAGCGCAGACTTAGTCGGGGCCAATTTACAAGATGCCAAACTGGCCGACGCCATCCTGACGGAAGCCAAGCTCCGCGGCGCCATGCTGGAAGGCACAATCCTGGCGAACAATAAATCATCCCCTGACAACAAATAGGCAAGACTCCGATACCCAATTAGGAGAACCGATAAAGGAGTTACGATAATGAAGAAGACCTTTCAAACCATCGGAATACTTCTATCGCTGGCCCTGCTTCTGGCAGCCTGCGGAGGAGGAGAGAACCCCCTGGCAGACACTTCCTGGACGCTGGACTCCTATGGCCCGCAGGGAGACCTGCAAACCATCCCCCCAGACATCAACGCCACCGCCGACTTCGACGAAGCCGGAACCGGGATCAGCGGCAGCGCCGGGTGCAACCTCTTCTCCGGCGAGGTGACGGTCAACGGAGACAAAATAAGCGCTGGGATGATCTCCTGGACGGAGATGGCCTGCTTCCCGGAGGAGATCATGGATGTAGAAAGTGAGTACATGCGCATTCTGGGCCAAGTCGAACGCTTCGAAATTCAGGACGGCCAGCTGACCCTTTACGCCGGTGACGGGCAGATATTGGTGTTCAAGCAGCAATAGTTGAGAGACTCCCATCCCCAAAGAACGACACAAGAAGGAAGTGAACTATGAAGACATCCATGAAGACCGCCCTGTGGATCATCATCGCGCTGGGCGTAGTTTTCGCCATTTACCTGATCTTCTTCGGGTACCAGAACCCCCTGGCAGACACCGCCTGGACGCTGGAATCCTATGGCCCGCCGGGAGACCTGCAAACCGTCCCCTTTTTCATCACCTCCACCGCCGTCTTCGATGAGGATGGGACAGGGATAAGCGGCAGCGCAGGATGCAACCTCTTCTCCGGCGACGTGACGGTCAGGGGAGACAAGATCACCACCGAGAACCTCTCCTGGACGTTGATGGCCTGCTACCCCGAAGAATCCATGGAAGTGGAATATTATTACATGCGCATCCTGGAGAAGGTCGAGCGCTTTGAGGTCGAGGAAGATGAACTCACCCTCTACGCGGAGAACGGGCAGGTGTTGGTATTCATTCCCTACGACCCCCTCACGGACTTCACCTGGCTGCTCATCTATATCGGCCAGCCGGATGACCTGCAGGCTATCCCCCCAGACATCAACGTCACCCTCCTCTTCAACCGGTCGCTGACCGAGGCCAGCGGCTACAGCGGATGCAACAACTACACCGTTGAGATCGAAGTTCTGGGAGACAGCATGAGCGCGGGGGAGATCGACGCTCAAGCATTTGCGGGGTGCGCGTTGAAGCTCGAAGGAGACTACCTGAGCCTCCTGTTATTTGTCGAACGCTTCGAGATCCAGGATGGCCAACTGACCCTCTACGCCGCTGATGGGCAGGTGTTGGTATTTAAGAGGGAATAAATATTCCCAATCTTGGTTGCTTTTTGCATCTTTTTACTATATAATCTGTACGGACAGACATAATCTTAACAACCTCCAACTTGATCTGTTCTGAGAGTTTCCAAAAAAAAGGGGAGGGGAACCTGCTCAACACAATAGTTTTATGCTTCCTCAATTTGAATTCCACTGAATCAATCGGAGTGTAAAGCGCGATGAAAGACCAACGCAAAACCAAAAAACAATTGATCGAGGAACTGGAAGCGCTGCGCCAACGCGTTGGCGCTTTAGAAAGCGGGGGAGAACAGGCCAGCGATGCCCTCCGGGATAGCGAGGAAAGGTACCGGGCCTTATCTGCCGCGACCTTCGAAGGGATCGGCTTCACCGAGAAAGGCATTGTCATTGATGCGAACCAACAAATGGCCGATATTTTGGGGTATACCCTGGATGAATTGATCGGCTTAGAAGTGAGCCAATGCGTCGCTCCTGAAGATCGAGAGCGTGTTGAAGCCAAAATACGGGAAGGGGTTGAAGAACCTTACACACACCGGGCGCTGCGGAAAGACGGCCAAATCATCCACGTGGAAGTGCGTCCTGCCATGATCTCTTCTAAAGGGAAGCTGGCCCGAGCGACAGTGATCCGCGACATCACCGAGCGGGTGAAGGCTGAGCAAATTTTGAAGGCCTATTCCGAGCAGCTAGAAGATATGGTGGAGGAGCGCACCCAGGAACTCCGCGACGCCCAGGAAACCTTGATCCGCAATGAGAAGTTGGCCGTGATGGGCGAACTGGCCGGGGGTGTGGGCCATGAGCTGCGCCAGCCCCTGACAGTTATGACCAACGCGGTGTACTTCCTCCAGACCATCTTATCCGAGGCGGATGAGAAAACCAAAGATTATCTGGACATCATCTCCGCGGAAATCTCTATCGCCGAGAAGACCATAAGCGGTTTGTTGGACCTCTCCCGGTCCGGCCCTATGGACCTACAGGTAATAACCGCCGCAAAGCTGGTTGCGGATTCGATCACCCGAAACCCACCCCCAGAGGGAATCAGCATTTCATCCGACACCATCCCTGACCAATTGTCCGTTTACGTGGATCCACAACAGATCGGCCAGGTGATCGCCAACCTGATAACCAACGCCTACCAGGCCATGCCCCACGGGGGCAGCCTGACCCTCAGCGCCAAGCAAATCGAAGATCAAGTCCATCTCTCGATCCAGGACACCGGCAAAGGAATACCCCCGGAAAACTTATCCAAAGTATTTGAACCCCTCTTCACCACCAAAGCCCGCGGCGTTGGATTAGGGCTGGTGGTCTCTAAGAATTTAGTCGAAGCCAACGGCGGCAAGATCACAGTTGAGAGCCAAGAAGGCCACGGCGCAGCTTTCACCATCATCCTGCCCGCCAGCAAAGAAGCGCAATAATGTGAACATTCTGATCGTAGACGACGATTTCAATATCACGAAGACCCTGGTGGATATCCTCAACGTCCTGGGACACCAGGCCGAGGCCGCCTCCAGCGGCCTTGAAGCCCTGGAAAGAATTGAAGGCGCAAGTTATGACTGGCTGCTCACCGACGTCAAGATGCCGGGCATGAACGGCGTGGAACTTATCCAGGCTGCCAGGATTTTGCGGCCTGAACTTCAAGTGGTCATGATGACCGCCTACACCACCGCCGATCTTGTCCAGGAGGGCCTGAAAGCAGGGGCAGTAGCCGCCCTGAACAAACCCCTGGATATCCCCAATTTGCTCGACACCTTCACCGCCACCCATTAACCCTCCTCCGGCAAGTTTAAGTTTTTCTTAGTGACTTCCTGTCTTCGTGGCAAATGATTGTATTAGAATTGGAGGCTCCTATGCCGGCCATAACAAAAGTTCAAGTTAGAAACACAATCCTGATATTTGGGGGTCTGTTGATCTTTTTCCTGATGGCGGCGATGTTCAGGGCCATCGGCCCCACCCTGTCCTGCCTGATCCCCCAGAGCGGCCCACCCCAACCAGGCCTCTCCGCCCGCACCATACCCTCCGGGGGAGAAGAGCGCTGCTACCTATTATACGTCCCCGCCGATCTCGACCCAGGCCAGCCGGTTCCCCTGGTGGTCAGTATGCACGGTTTCGCCCACAACCCGACCGGACAGATGGGGATCAGCGGGTGGAACCCCATCGCCGAGCGGGAGGGGTTCATCGTCGTCTACCCCCAGGGGACTTCCTTCCCCATGCGCTGGCGATCCACCTCCATCATGACTACCCCTGCGGATGACATCCAGTTCCTCCAAGACCTGCTCGCCGAGGTGGTAGGACTGGTCTCCATAGACGAGGGGCGCATCTACGTGAATGGATTTTCCAACGGCGGGGCGATGTCCATTCGGGCCGGATGTGAGCTTTCCGATTCGGTGGCCGCCATCGGCGCGGTCGGCGCACCCCACCCCGCCCTCTCAGAAGATTGCATGGCCTCTCGGCCGGTCCCGCTGATCGCCTTCCACGGCGCCGCCGATCCCCTGGTGGAGTACAGCGGGGCATCTTTCGGCGGCCAGCATGAATATCTGGGGGCCGAGGCCTGGGTGGCAGACTGGGCGGCCCGCAACGGCTGCGACCCCCAACCCGTCGCCATCCCCGCCACCGGCGACGCCAGCGGAGTCCACTACACGAACTGCCAAGAAAATGCCGAAGCCATCCTCTACACCATAGACGGCGGCGGGCACACCTGGCCGGGCGGGCTGCCCATCCCCTTTGTGGGCAAGGTCAGCCATGACATCCAGGCCAGCGAGGTGATGTGGGCCTTTTTCCTCGCCCATCCGATGAGCGGACAGCCGTAGGGGCGGACCGATGTCCGCCCGGCGCACGCGGTGCGCCCCTACGGGCCGGTCTTGTTCAATACCAACTCGTCTACCCCGATCAAACCAGACCCCTTAGGGTCTCAGGCTCGTTGGTGTAGGGGAGCAGCGCGCTGCTCCCCATAGGCATCAAGTTAAGAGATGAC
>CBDUUP010000256.1:0-6630 GCA_965370435.1 uncultured Anaerolineales bacterium
CGTGCCGGGTTGGTATCCGCCTACCTGGATCATGCAGATGACATAATCTGCGCCCTCCAAAGCGGCCCGCCGGTCGGTTGTAGAGATGATGGTTGGATGCGCGTCCAAGGCCTGGGCCAATTTGTGGGCCACCACTTCAGAGGTGTGCAGCCGGGCCGGGTCAATATCGTGCAGGGCGATGGTGGATTCGGCGAGTTCGGGGAAGCTCAGGATGTCCCCCAACAAACTCTTGGCAAAGATAGCGCTCCCGGCGCCGATCAAGGTGATTTTTGGCATGTTTTATTACTCCGCGAATGGTGTGTCTCTCAGATATTAGAAGAATTATACCTGCTGGAAAGGCACTTTATCCGTTTATGCTCAAGCGCTAGACATATAGGACTCAAGAGTGAAAAATCAGGGGTAGCGAATATGAAGAAGCTGTATTATCATTAGGGGTAATCCCATCTTATTTGTAAGGAGAAGTTAGTGAAACATAAAAGAACGTATGCTTTATTTACATTTGTAATGGTTCTGGCGTTGGTGTCTATGGCCTGCGGCTTGGCCGGAAGCGATCCCACCGACAAACCCGAACCCACCCGAGGCCCGGTGGCCACGGAAACCTCGGAACCAACCGAGGCCCCTGAACCGACCGACGCGCCTGCGCCTCAAGACGGTATCGTTGTGGACACGGTTTATGGATTCTTTGATGACTACGATGATCTGGTCATCGTAGGCTTGGTGACCAATTACAGCGACCGGGCCGTCAGTTCGATAGAACTGGAAGTTGAAGTGTTTGACGTAGATGATAATTCCCTCTACGTGGATGAGATCTATGCTGACCTGTCCAACCTCGCTCCCGGTGAGACCGCGCCCTTTTCTAGCTCTACCTGGGAAGAACTCACCGATGCTGACACGGTGACCGCAGTGGTTATTGGCAACAGCACGCCCAGCCTGGAACGCGCCTATGTGGACGTGGTCGGTGTGATGACCACCATAGACGATGACGGCGACATGCACGTGACCGGCGAGATGGTCAATAATACCGGCGCGCCGGTTCAGGTCAACAGCCTGGCGGCAGCCATCTTTGGTCCCAGTGATGAACTGGTCACCGCCCACGAATACTCCGTCTTGACTCGCTCCCTGGAGCCTGGAGAAAGCGGCCCCTTCCGAGTCACTATGGATGGGCCTCGGGAAGGCTTTGGGGATGGCCTCAGCTACGATGTCTACGTGGATGCCGAGGTTGACGATGGGGCTGACATCTATGCAGTGACCTTCTCGGAAACCGACAACCTGTACTACAACAGTTTTGGCGATCTCCACATCGTAGGCGAGATCACTAATGACAGCGCCGAATACTTGAACGTCAGCTTGATCGCGGCGATATATGATGCGGATAACAATGTAGTAGACGCAGCCACCTTCAACATGCCCCTGAACTCGCTGGGACCCGACGAGACCCTTCCCTATGACTTTGATTTCTGGGGACCGGTGAACGATACCGAAGGCATGTTTGATATCACCGACCCCACTTTCTCTTACTCGGTTCAGGTGGATTGGTATTGGACCTGGACCAACGACACCCGCTACGTCGATATCAGCGTCAGTGATGAAGTGATTGATTTCAGCTTCAACAGCTACTCTTTTGAGGGCAACTTCCTCAACGATTCGGGAGGCACGATAGACGGCGCGGTCATCATCATCTTGATCGTGGATGACGCCACCGGTCAAGTCCTCGCTATGGGCTATAGCTGGAGCTTTGACGAAATGCCCGACGGCGGAACCGATGATTACACCGTTTACATTGATATGCCCGAAGACTTTGATGACACCGGAGTCAGTTACGAGTACATCGTAGTGGGTGAACTGCCCTAACGCGATTAACCTAACGACCCAAACGAAGAGCGCGGTGATCGCCACGCTCTTCTTCTTAAAAACAAACGAGCCTTCTTCATCAGAAGGCTCGTCTTTCGATTTGAGTTGTGGTCAGGAGGCCGGTTCTTGGATCATGCCGTCCAGGATCATTTCCAGGGCGAGGGTGTGGCTGCACCGGCCGCGGGATTGGAAAAAGCCGCAATCACATCCCCACTGGTCGTCTTGATAATTTACGGTGTGGGGGTTGTTGGCCCCGTCGAAGCTCACGGTCATTTCTTGGATGTTTATGCGTTCGCGTTCCTCGGCGTAGCGTTTTGCTTTTTCGATCTTTCCAATCATCCCATAGTCCATTGCTGGTGGTCTCCTTTCAGAACAAGTGGTTTTTATGGTTAGTCGCTGCTGGTCGTTAATAAACGAAAACACGCGCTCACGCGCGTGCTTTTAGGTTTTCAAAGCCAGGGGTTCTCTCTTTTGTTTTGATACTCGCATAATGGCACTCTCCGGTACATATATAGTATATACGTTTATGGCGTCAAAGTCAACATGTACTTGCTGCCTGGAGACGTATTTAATGAAATTCTAATGAATTTGTCCTTATCCCTATCTATACCTGTCATTCCGAGGAGGGCGGCGTAGCCGCATGACGAGGAATCCCTGTTAACGAAGGCGCATTATTTCCTTCCTCGGATACGAGGGACCAAGCCCTCTGTGCTTCGCGCCTCGGAATGACAGGATTGGAGTGTTGAGAATAAGTCTAGTGTGCTTTTTATGCCAAACTTGGAGCTATCGGAGCAGTGGGAGTTCATATCCTCGCCCAGACTTCCCTCAATCCGAAATCAGCGCCTGGATCCTCAATTTACCCAACATGATCAAGTCGCCGTGGTTTAGGACGTAGGGCGAGTCTTCGGGGATCCGCTTTCCGGCGTGCCAGGTTCCGTTGGAGGACCCCATATCGGTGATGGTCACTTCCTGGTAGCCTACGTTGATCTTGGCGTGCAGCCTGGAGATGCCCCATTCGAAGCCTTTGAAGGGAGTGAGGTCAATGTCGGGGAGGATAGGTTGGTTCTCGTATTGCCGCCCGATGGTGTATTCTTTCTGGGTCTCCAGGTCCAAGATCTGGCCGGTGTCCAAAAAATAGAGCGACACCTTCTTTTCTCCCACGCCGTCATAGCTATCTGGCGGCGGCACAGAGGAATACCGGCTGCTGAAGCTGGCTACGTCTGACAGCCGAGCCGAGGGCAGCACCGTGGTTTTGACGTTCCGGCTGTAATTTGCCAGAGCCTCCAGATACTCGTCTATGCTTGGATAGCGCAGGTCTGGATTTCTGGATATGGACTTGAGGATAACCTGGTTGATCTCCTCCTCGATCTCGGGTACCAGCGATTTGGGGGAGACCAGTGGGGCGCTGAGGATATCGGGGTCCAGTGAGCCAGTGACATCCTCGGCGTAGGGCAGTTTCCCGGTCGCCAACAGGTAGAAGATCATCCCCAGCGAGAAGACATCCCCGCGCATGGCCTCATTTTTCTCCTGGAATTTCTCGGAGCTGAAAAATCCCTTCAGCTTCTCCATGGCGGAGATGGTCTTGTAGTTCAACAGGGTCCCCAGGCCGAAATCGGTCAGCATGACTATCCCTGATTTTTCCAGCAAGACATTGGTGGGCTTCACGTCGGTGTGGGGGATGATCTGCTTATGGGCGTAGGAGAGCGCCCCTCCCAGGCTGTTGATGATGAAGACGCTCACGTCCATCGGCACCCGCAAGAATCGCTGGTTGGTCGAATCCACCAGGTCCTTGAGCGTAGGCCCTTCGACGTTCTTCATCACCAGGAAGGGATAGCCATCCTCAACGCCGCTGTCATAGATGGGGACGATGTTGGGGTGTTCGAGGGTCGCCAGCATCCCCGCTTCCACCATGAAGTGCTCGGCGAAGCTGGGGTCTCCGGCGAAGTGGGAGGGCAGCAGATTGACCGTCACCAGTTCGCCCGTGTCAGGGTGTTGGGCCTGGTAAACGTGGGCGACGCCGGTATGGCCTAAATATCTCCCCAGGTGGTATTTCCCGATGGTCTGGGCGGTAAGATTTTCAACAACATCCATATTCATGAAGTCCCTTTATAGAGAAGGCGCTGCGGCTACCGGATAGCTTCAAGCGGGGGAGAGTGGATGGCGACAATGCGATGAGCAGAATGTTTCCGGCCCACAAATATTTTAGTCGGTAGGCTAATTTTACCTGAAAATTTGCGCTTGGGGGATAGATTTAGAAAGTGGTATGTATAATAATCCCGCAAGAAAAAGTCGGGGTGGGCGGACTTGAACCGCCGACCTCTGCGTCCCAAACGCAGCGCGCTATCCGTCTGCGCTACACCCCGATTGTGCGGAAGTGAGTATAATGCCAGTGTATTCAATCGTCAAGGAGTCTGTATGCCGGTTACGTTAGAGATCATTGAGCACGGAATCGCCCTTTTGCAGGTGGACCGCCCGGAAGTGCGCAACGCCCTGAATTGGGAGGATATGCAGGCCTTCGCCGCCCACATCGAGGAGGTCCACGCCATGCCGGACTTGAGAGTCCTCATCGTGAGCGGCGCGGGGAAGGCCTTCATCTCAGGAGGGGATTTGAGAGTTTTGCGCGCATTCCCCGCCCAGGCCGACGGCCTGCGCCTCTCCCGCGCCATGACCGCGCCCTTGAACCGCCTGGAGGCCGTACCCTGCCCCGTCATCGCCGCCCTCAACGGCCCGGCCCGGGGCGGCGGCGCGGAGATCGCCCTGGCCTGCGACATACGGATCCTATCGGCGGACGCCGATATCGGATTTGTGCAGGTCAATCTGGGCCTCACGCCGGGTTGGGGAGCCGGACAGCGTTTGCTGCGTCTGGTGGGTTACAGCCTAGCGTTGCAGATCCTGGCTGGCGGGAAAATACTTTCCGCCTCCGAAGCCCTGGAGATAGGTCTCGCCAACCAAATTGCCGCGCCCGGCGAGGCGTTTGCCGATGCGCTGGTTCTGGCCCGTCTATTCGCCGAGAAACCCCCCGAGGCGGTGAAGGCCGTCAAGCGAGTCTTACGGGGCGGGTTGACTTTCCCCCCGGCCACCGCCGCAGCCGCCGAGCAGGCCGAGTTCCCTCCCTTGTGGGCTGCCGAGGCGCATCTTCAGGCGGTTGAGGACTTCCTCAATTCAAAAGGGAAATCCTCTTGAGCCTCGCCCAACTCTATCACGCCCACCACAGCCTCCACATGGAGGATATGCCCTTCTGGATGTCCCTGGCAGAAGAGCAGGGCGGCCTCATCCTGGAATTGGGCTGCGGCACCGGACGCGTGTTGATCCCGCTCTGCCAGGCGGGGTATTCGGTGTACGGCCTGGACAACGACTCCGAAATGTTGGAAGTCCTGCACGCTAATCTTCCCCCCGAACTGAGGGACAAAGCCAATATCTCCCAGGCCGACCTGACTGATTTCCAACTGGATATCAGATTCCCCCTGGCGCTGCTGCCCTGCAATACTTACAGCACCCTATCTGTCGAGGAAAGAGTAGCGACCCTGCGAGCCGTCCGGGACCGCCTGAAGCCGGGCGGCGTTTTCTCCTTCAGCGTGCCCAACCCCGAGGAGTTAGCCAATCTTCCCGCCCAGGGGGTAGTCGAGGTGGAGGACGTTTTCCTCCATCCGGTCACTCAGAACCCGGTGCAGGCCACCAGCAATTGGGCGCGCATCGAAGGGAAGGTCGCCTTCATCTGGCATTACGATCACCTGCTCCCCGATGGCAATGTGGAACGCCTCACCTTGCGCAACCTCCACACCTTAACCACCGCCGAGACCTACCAGGAAGAATTGGAGTTCGCCGGGTTTGCCATCCAGGGCGTGTATGGGGACTTCGACCGCGCCCCCTTCACCCTCCATTCGCCTTATATGATTGTGGTTGCGGTGCGAGAATAACGGAACCATATCTAACAAAAATTCTATATCCTGCTTGCGTTCCTCTGATATTGGTGGAGTATTATTGAGTCAACTTATTAACCGATTTACTAGTACTCTATGGAGGTACCCAAAATGATGCAAATGTATTATCCCAACCGCCGCCGAGCTTTACGCCGCGCCATGCTGGCCGCAGCTTCTTCCCGCCCCAGCCACATACACATTCCGGTGGATGTCCGCGCCGAAGATGACGCCTTCGTGATCTCCGCCCTTCTGCCCGGCCTGGACCCAGACGATTTGAACATTGAGGTTCTGGATGACCTGGTCACTATCAGCGGTGAATTTGCCGATGTTACTGTCGAGGAAGGCGAGGAAGTCAGCTACTTGCTGCAAGAGGTCCCCACGGGCCAGTTCAAGCGCTCCCTGCGCCTTCCCACCGCCCTAGACGCCGCCAAGGCCGAAGCCGACGTGAAGAACGGCGTTCTGACCCTGCGGGTTTACCAGGCGGAATACGCCAAGCCCAAGCAGATCAAAGTCAAAGCTAAATAATCTTGGGGGGGGGGGGGGGCGGCGGCCCCCCCCCCCCCCCGCCCGGGGGTGGGGGCCTCCCCCCCAACTCACCCCAGCCGATGCTCCGCGAGGAACGCGCGAAAGTCCTCTTCGGTCCGCACCGCCTCATCGGACACGACGAGGAAAAGCCCGTCGTGCGGCAAGCGCGGCAGGGCCTCGCCGAGCTGATCGACGTAGTGTTCGACGAACAGAACCAGGCGCGTGCGTTCGAGAATCGCGGTCAGCATCGGCACCAGATCGCGCAGCGGCGGCCCGTTCGCCTCGACCGACAGCTGCACGCCGGCCAAGCCCGGCAGGTCGACGACGTCGCGCC
>CBDUUP010000257.1:0-6579 GCA_965370435.1 uncultured Anaerolineales bacterium
GTAGAGAGCCGCCAGGAATAGCAGGGGGCGCAGGCTGCGCTGGGGGGTGAAGGCGGTTTGCAGGTGTTTGGCGATCTGCTCCCGGTAGCGTCCCAACCGCAGGACCACCTCGCCCAGGACCATATCGCTGGCCTTGGCGGGATTATGCACCGGCCCTAGAGCCTTCAACACCGCCTCCAGGTTTTGTACGGTCTTGAGGGTGTGCTCCCAGGCGTCGTGGATGTGGGGTTTGGGCTGGGGGAGGCCTTTCAAGTCTGCGAGTTCGGGCAGGACGAAAGGCAGCGCTCCCATCATCTCCAGGGCGCGGAGAGCCGTGGCCGGTTGGGGGCCGTCCAGGATGCGGAAAAGTTCATCCCGGCGGCGTTCGGCGGAGATGTCGGCGAGGCCTTCCACCGCCTGGCGCATGAGTTGGCGGGTTTCGGGGACGATGCGAAGTTTCAGGCTGGCGGCCAGACGAATGGCCCGCAGGATGCGGATGGGGTCGTCGCTGAGGCTGGTTGAGGAGCAAGCCCGCAGGCGTTTGGCTTGCAGGTCGGCGGCCCCGCCCAGGGGGTCCAGGATGGAATCCAGGTTATTCAGGTCCAGGGCCATAGCGTTGAGGGTGAAATCCCGCCCTCGCAGGTCGCTTTCCAGGTCGGGGCCGCGCAGAGCCGCGAAATCCAGGTTTGTGCGGCCGCCGTCTTCCTGGGTGAGGATGACCCTTCCGGCGGCGTGTTCCTCGTTGAGCATGTAATATGCGCCGCCCAGAGCATCGGCGATCTTGCGGGCAACTTTCAGGGCCTCCCCCGGCACGGCGAAGTCAAGATCGTAGTTGCCCTTTCCCAGCAAAGCATCCCGCACCGAACCGCCGACCAGGTAGAGAGGCTGGTCTTCCGGGACGGCAGCCCGGATTTGCTCCAGGAGCGGGTGCAAGCTTAGGGGATTGGCGGTGGGCACGAAGGTCACTTCAGGGATCTCTTTATGGCGGGCCGCTTTGGCGGCCTGGAGGGCTTGTTCAGGAGTCCCGCCCTGCCCCACGATCCGCCCGCCCAGGCGAGCGATCCAGCGGCCCGCGTAGGGAGTTGCGTCGTCGTTGGGGGGCGGTTGGGACATGGGGTCATTCCGGCGGTTGGTAATGGTCCAGGTTGACGACGCCGATGAAGGGCAGGTTGCGGTAAAGTTCGTCCAGGTCCAGCCCGTAGCCAAAGACGAATTTGTCGGGGATAGGGAAGCCGACGTAATGCACCGGGACATCAACCTCCCTGCGGTCAACCTTGTCCAGCAAGGTGCAGACCCGCAGAGTCTTGGGATGGCGGGCTTTCAACATTTCCAGCACCGAAGAGATGGTGTTCCCGCTGTCAATGATGTCCTCGACCAGCAGGACATTGCGGTCGCGGATGTTGGTGTTCAGGTCCAGGGAGATGCGCACCTGCCCGCTGGACTGGCGGGCGCCCACCCCGTAGGAGGAGACGGCCATGAAATCAATTGAATGAGGGACGCTGACCTGGCGCATCAGGTCGGTGAGGAACATCACCCCGCCCCGCAGGATGCAGATCATCAGGAGGTCCTGACCGGCATAGTCCCGGCTGATCTCCTCGCCCAATTCGGTTATACGGGCTTGCAGTTCATCCTCAGGGATCAATACCTCTTCGAGCAATTCTTCAAAGGTAGACATAACTTCCTCAATCTCGGGGGCACTGGTGGTGTTTCCGGCAGCGGGCTTCATACATCTCTTCAGCGCCGACGATGACGATGGGGTCGTCGTAACGGGCCGGTTCGCCGTTCACCAATCGTTGGGTGCGAGCCGCGGCATCGCCGCATTCTATGCAGATAGCCTGGTACTTGTCAACCCGTTCGGCCTGGGCCATCAATACCGGCATAGGGCCAAACGGCTCGCCCCGGAAGTCGGTGTCCAACCCGGCCACAATGACCCGGATGCCCTGCCCGGCCAATTGAGAGACGATGGCGGTGATCTCTGGGTCGAAGAACTGGGCCTCGTCAATGGCGACGACGGTGGTGTCGCCTTCCATTTTCTCCAAGATCCCGGCTGCGTTTTTGATGGGCTGGGCTTCAAATTCGCTGCCCGCGTGGGAGGTCAATTTCACCAGTTCGTAGCGGTCGTCTATGGCGGGTTTGAACACCTGGACCTTTTGCCTGGCGATGGCAGCCCGCCGCAGGCGGCGGATCAACTCGTCGGTCTTGCCGCTGAACATGGAGCCGGTGATGACTTCTACAGAGCCGTTATGATGTTTCATGCGCACCTCGGTGTATGGGATTGGAAGACCGGCAGTCTTGGCTGCGCGATTCGTTATTGGATTTTACCATGCGCTGATAGTTAGCGACTAAAATCGCAACAACAACTACAAAGTCCGCCCCTTCGGGTTGAGCCTCAGGACGAAGCCTTCGGCGGACTAAAATCATGTATAATATAAACACCATACCCATTACTCGGGGGACACCCGGCCCCCATCCCGGAGCTACCATGAAACGCATCTCCAATCTTTCTCCTAAAGCCCAGATCGCCATCATCGCCGCCCTCAGCGTCCTAACCATCTGCTGTCTTTTGCTTACCATCATCACCATCACCAACATCACCCAGCCCACCACCTCTACGGTCACCGTCACGCCCACCGTAATGCTTACTCCAATCATAACTCTATCGCCCACTATCACTCCCACCACCACCCCCTCACCTACTCTCACCAATACCTCGCCTTCTGTATCCTTCACCCTCATCCACCTCACCTCACCTATCGCCCGTGGCGACCAAGCCTCCGCCTCTATTCAGACCGTCCCAGGCGTCGTCTGCATCCTCGAATACCATACCCCCAGCAATAACGTCAGCGGTGCCCAGGGCCTCGGCGATACAATTGCTGACCACCAGGGTATTTGCTCCTGGAGCTGGCTTATCGGTATCAATACCACCCCCGGCGAGGGTGAAGTCATCATCCGTGTCGCCGACTCCCCCGTCCAATATTTCCCCATTATTATTACTGAATAAACGTTGAGACGAGCCGATGGATCATCTCATCTTCGTCTCATAAGGGTATAAACATGCTTATTTTGCCTTAGAACCTCCCGCAGGTTGCTACGTCAGTAAGAAGGTTTCATCTTGGGGATAAGTTAGCGGCTAAAATCGCAACAACAACTACAAAGTCCGCCGAAGGGCGGACTAAAATCTCTTACAGTCGGCGAAGGCCGACTTCGTAAATGTTGTTGCGACTTAAGTCGCTGAGTCTCACCCAATGCATAACTTGGGTTATTGAAATAGTCATCCGCCCTACTCGATGGCTGGCCTTCTCACTTATCTTTATCTCGGTAGCGCTGATACCTGCGAGCCAAAGATGGATAGGCGATTAACCCGATTCCCAATCCCACCGCGCCAGCTAAAGCTATCAGCGCCAACGAGTTCAAATAGGGATCATTTGGATCCTTGGTATTCGCCGAGTTGTTTGGGGCGCCTCCATACGGGAAAAATGGATTATCAGGAATTTCGGTGGCGGTGTGCATCAGAAATTGGTGGCACGAGGCGCAGGTTGAAACTTCAACCGTGAAGGCGTGATCCGGTTCTGCATTTCCACCGATCCCTGCTTCCGCGGTGGGGGCCATATGGCAGTTGGCGCAAGTCAATCCAGATGCGGCGTGTTCTGAATGGGCGAACCCTGCGCTATCGACCCCGTGGCAGTTGGCGCATTGTGCGGAAACCCCACCCTGGCGCAGGCTGGTTTGGTGCTGGCTATGGCAATCTATACATACCACCCCTACTTGGCTATGCCGGCTGGAATCCCATTCCTCTCGATCATGGGTATGGCATCGCCCACAAAGTTCCTCCGACCGGTTGGTTGGAGGGAGGTCCTCAGGATGATTGGACGGAAACGGTGAGTGGCAAGCCGTGCAATGGATGGTATTGTTCTCCCATTGGCCAAGGGCCGGTTCAAAACCGGTGGTGTGGCATGCAATACAGCTTTGTGGCTCTCCCTCAGATTGATGTCCTTCTATTTCATCATCGCCGTCCCCTCCCGTGATCCCCTCATGGCAATTAATACATCCTAATCCATTATGATGTTTACTTAACTCCCAGGAGGCGTAGACCTCTTGGTGGCATTCGCCGCAATCCGGGATTGGCTCTTCAGAAAGGGATTCGGCCTTGTAAGTACGAGTATATCCAGCCGCTACTGGGAGCAAGGCAAGCAGCAAAATAAATGGAAAGAATCCGGCCCGGTTTTTCATGGTAGTCCTCATACAAGGGTGGAACTCTGGGTTCCACGTCAATGTTCCAACCGTCAATCATTTCTATAAGTAGTTTACAACTATTCGCCCCAAAAAGATTGTGAATTTTGTCCCAATCTAACCGGGACATATGTCACCTAAATATAGGGCTTGTCTGTGAATGGCTAAAAAATTTCCTCCCGCAACCGAACATGCGCCCATTAAAATAGAAAAGACCCGCGCAAGCGTGTCTTTTCTATATAGGAGCGGCGCGCCCCTCCTCAGGATGCGCGCCAGGGAAGTTCAAGCTGGGGGCTTATACGCCGTAAGTGTAGGCCAGAGCAACCGTGCCCGGACCGGCGTGGACGCCGACGCCAGGGCTGAGAGCGGTGACCACCGTTTCTACGGGGTTCAATCGTTCGCTGGCTTTGTCCAACATCATCTGGGCATGTTCGGGCGAATTAGCGTGCAGGGCGGACAGCCGGAGATTCTCCTTGCCCTGGGTGTTTTCCACCACTATGTCCACGATCTGGTTCATCGCTTTGCCTTTGGTGCGCACCTTTTTCAGGGTTTCGATCCGGCCTTCTGAAATATACAGGATCGGCTTGAGGTTCAGGGCGGTGCCCACCAGCCGCTGCGCCCCGCCGAGGCGCCCGCCCCGAGCCAGGAATTCAAGGGTTTCGGGCACCAGATAAAGGCCTACGGTGGCGCTGCACTTGGCGGCCAGTTCCGCGCATTCCGCCAGACTGGCCCCATCCCGGGCCGCACGAGCAGCCCCCAAGATGGGATATCCAGTTCCCATACCCACCGATAGCCCGTCCAGGACTTCAATGTTGGCGTCGGGGAACATAGTTTTGGCTTGTTCAGCGGAGGCCATCGTTCCGCTAAGGTGATGAGAGACGTGTATGCTGAGGATGTCGTATCCCTCTCCGATAAGTTTTTCGTAGATTGTCTTGAAGTCTTGGGGAGTGGGTTGGGCAGTGGTAGGGATCTCTTTGGCGGTTGACAGTCGGGTGTAGAATTCGGTGGGCTGGATGTCTATGCCATCTTTGAAGGTTTCGCCCTCCCAGATCACCAAGGCCGGAATGACTGTGATGTTCAGCCCCTCCATCATTTGGTGGGGAAGGTAGGTGGTGCTGTCTGTGACCAGTGCAACTTTAGACATGGTTCTCTCCTAGATTGATTTATAGTTATGCTACATGGATATAACCCTTTAATGAAGATGGGGTTACGCATGTAGTTTAATTTGGAATCTCCTGCCGAAGTCACAAAGTTCTATGTTTTTCTTCGTGTCTTCGTGCCTTAGTGGTAAAGTATTTGGACGAATACTAGGGAAGGGCTGGATCACACCCCGGCCAGGATAAGCCAGCCCGACTGTCCCCGGCCCCACGTTAGCCCCCACGGTGGGGCTGACCTCGGCGTATATGGTTTCGACCGGGTTCACCATCTCGTTGGCTCGCGCCAGAATTTCTTGGGCGGTTTCCGCTGAATTGATCGTGCCCGACAGCTTGGAGGAGACCAGGACCGCCAGAACGTCGTAGCCTTCCCCTTGCAGCTTCTCGAAGACCCCTTGCATATCGGCGGGGGAGGGTTGGGAGGTGGTGGGCATCTCCGGGGCGGTTTCCAGGCGCGTGTAGAACTCCTGAGGAGTCCTGTCAACGCCATCTCGCATGGGTTTCCCCTCCCAGACCACGACCGCCGGGACGACATGAAGAGGCAGGCCTTGCATTTTTTCTTTTGGGATGAATGAGGTGCTGTCAGTAACTACAGCGACTTTGGGCATTGAATTCGCTCCTAATGAGTTCCGAAGGGACTATTTGTGAAAATATAATCAAAGGGTAATTACCCTCTGGTTGATTATGAGTTACGCCCTCTCCGTGACCATCAAATTTAAATCAGACTCTTCACAATTATTTACAACCCAAAGAGTAGGGTGACTTTTCCATATCACCGAATTCCCGATAGCTGAAATTTGATGCAACGAATATATCAATTAGGGGTTAATATAACAGATTAGATTTATTAACTTCATGCTTCTGTGCCCAATAGCATAAAGGAGGTGGTTTTCCCCTGCATATATCACCTGGTTCCTCTCTATAAATGAAGAGAACGTTTATATAACTATTTATGTAAACAAACTATTGTGTGAGAGAAGGAGAATAAAATGAGCAAGAGCGCAACATCTGTATTTTGGTTTGGAGTGTATCTGGTTGTCGTAGGCTTGGGATTTGTAGTCATGCCGAACACCACTCTAGGATTGCTGGGATTTGAGGAGACCAGCGAAGTATGGATTCGAGTCGTAGGGATGCTTGTTTTGATTTTAGCTTTGTACTACACTCAAGCTGCCCGTAAAGAATTGACTGATTTTTTCCTCTTGACGGTTTATGGACG
>CBDUUP010000258.1:0-6573 GCA_965370435.1 uncultured Anaerolineales bacterium
TATTTCTTGAAGTATTTTGAATATATGGAGAAAGTGAAAGAGGTGGGCGGGCTGCACGTGCTGGGGTCTGAGCGGCACGAAGCCCGACGAATCGACAACCAATTGCGCGGTCGAGCGGCCCGGCAGGGCGATCCCGGCTCTTCGCGGTTCTACCTCTCTATGGAAGATGACTTAATGCGGCTCTTCGGGGGGCAGCAGGTGGACAACCTGATGCAGCGCCTGAAGATGGACGACGCCATCCCATTGGAGCATGGTCTGGTGGGGCGGATCATCGAGCAGTCCCAGACCCGGGTGGAGGGGGCCAACTTTGACGCCCGCAAGCACTTGCTGGAATATGACGACGTGCTCAACACCCAGCGCATCAACATCTACCACCAGCGCGATCGCATCTTCGGGAAGGATGACCTGAGCGAAGACGTGACCGAGATGCTGCAAACCGAGATCAGCCAGCGTGCGCCTTTGTCCCTGGAAGACGAAGAAGGCCCCTGGAAACTGTTGGCCTGGCTGGACCAGATCCAACCGCCCATCCAATTCGAGGGCCAGGCTTACCCCTCCTTCACGCTGCGGCTGCTGATGGACCACATCAACGCGCAAGCCGGGATGGATGACGCGCAAGCGGTCAAGAAAGCGATCCTGGAGGTCGCCGGGGGGCCATCGAGGCGGAAGAGGAACACTTCCTGAACAGCATCACCAACCTGTTAGACTTAACCCAGGACCGCCTGAAAAACACCCTGGAAGAGCGGCTGGAATTGCTGGACCTCTTCTTTGAGGGGCTGCAAATGGCCGACGAGACCGACACCCGCAGCCCGCAGGACCTGGTGAACGAACTCTCCGGCTTGCTGCGGGTCAACCTGCGGATGGACAAGAAAACCCAGCTTCTGCTGCGGGAAGATCCCGGAGAATTAGAAGATTCGCTTTATGAGCAGGTGGAAACTATGCTCACCATGCAGGCGACCGTCAGGTTGATCGGCGCGGCGGAACGAACCTTGCAAGAATCGTTGGCCCTCAAGCCCGACCAACTCCCCAGCGACGATTGGGACGCCATCGAGGACACTTTGGTCTCCGCAATTCAGGGCGTATACGCCAAGCGGCGGGAGCGGCTGGTAGGTGAGCGGATGGACGGGCAGATCGCCAAAGAAATTGACGCCGCGCTCTCGAAAGTGGAGGGGCAAATCACCGAAGACCACCTGGTCGCCGTCTTGCAGAACATCCTGCAAGGCTCACGCACGACCTTCGACCGTAAGACTCACCAGCGCATCCAGGTGACCTCCCGGCGGCTGACTTACGTCTATTATGCCGCCCAGTTCATAGAAGGCCAGCCTTCGGAGGAGGTCGCCGAACGTGCGCTTCTGCATCTGGAGGCGGCCCAAGAATTCCTGCGGCAGACCTGGGGGCAGGTCGAGTGGCGGCGGCTCTCGGAAGTGAGCCTCAGTTCGCTGGACGAGGAGGTCCGGGCCGGGTTGGAAAGCGCGGTGGGCGAGGCGGCGCTGGACAGCCTGGGAGAGGGGCGATTGGACGGCTTGCCGCCGGATGAGATGGAAGTCGCCATTGACGAACTGGGACGGCAAACCTTGACCCGGCTCTACCGCCAACTGCTCTTGAGCGTGATCTCCAACCTGTGGGTGGAATACCTGACCCAGATGGAGGCCTTGCGGGTTTCCATCCGGCTGGAGGCATACGGCCAGCGAGACCCGTTGGTGCAGTACAAGAGCAAGGCTTATGAAATGTTCCAGACCCTGCTCAGCGACATGCGCATGGGCGTCATCACCCGGATGTTCATCTTCCGGCCGCGGGATCCGAAGAGCGTGCAAGCGTCGGTCAACCGGGAGGCGATCCCGGCGCGGTCTGGGGATGGAGCCGGCGGGAAGGACGGCGGCCAGCCGAAGAAAAAACGGAAGCGGCGGCGGAAGAGGAAGAGGTGATTTCAAACATTTCACCACAGAGACACTGAGTACGCCGCTTCGCTTAGAGAGAAAAACGATATAATTCTAAAAAACTCTGCGAATTCAGCTAGTAGATTGTAGCGACTCTGGGATTAGAAATTGTGAGACTATAATTACAGAATGGTAATGGAAAGTGGTCGGCAGTTAGGGTAAAATATGTGAGGATGTACTGTTTCCTAAATCTGGATTTTATGGTACGCTTATCCTGTTAGGAACGGCAAATCCTTGACGTTGGTCAAGGACGGCCTATTAAAAAGGAACTAAAACAGAGAACCCAACCGTGAGCCAAACGAGACCGCGACCCCGTCACGTTATCTTCTATAAATCGCTCCCCAAGGTGGAGCTGCACCGCCACCTGGAGGGATCGCTGGACTTTGGCACTATGCTGGAGGTGGCCCGATCCAACAAGCTGGACGTGCCGCTTTCAGCCGCCGAGCTGCACCCGCTGGTGCAGGTCACCGACGGGGAACCTTTCACCCATACCAATTTCCTCTCTAAATTCAGCACTCTGCGGAAGTTCTACTGCTCGGAGGAGGTCATCAAGAAGTTCAGCCGCCAGTCCATTGCTGCCGCGGCGGCGGACAATATCCGCTACATGGAACTGCGCTTCACCCCGGTGGCCTTGAGTCGAGTGCATGGCTTCGAATTGCCCGATGTGATGGACTGGGTGATCGAGAGCGTGACCGAGGCGGCGGACGCTTATGGGGTCAAGACCCGGTTGATCGCCAGCATGAACCGCCACGAGAGCGTGGAGTTGGCCGAGGCGGTGACCCGGCTGGCTATCGAACGAAAAGATAACTGCATCGTGGGGATAGACCTGGCAGGCAACGAGGTGGACTTCCCCTCGGAACCATTCGCCCCTCTCTTCAAGGAAGCTAAAGAAGCGGGTATGCGCATCACCGTCCACGCCGGGGAGTGGAGCGGGCCGCAGAACGTAGTCGAGGCCATCGAACTATTGGGGGCCGAGCGCATCGGACACGGAGTGCGGGTGCTTGAGGACCCTGAGGCGGTCAAACTGGCCCTGGAACGCAAGGTCACTTTCGAAGTCTGCGTGACCAGCAACTACCAGACGGGCGTCTTCCCTTCGCTGAAGGCCCATCCCCTGCTCCAGATGATCGAGGCGGGGTTGGACGTCACCATCAATACCGACGACCCCAGCGTCTCCCAGATCGAGTTGACTGACGAATATCAACTGGCGGTGGAGAGCTTGAAGCTCACTCTGGATCAACTGCGGGAGGCCATGCTGGACGCGGCGCGGGCGGCTTTCTTGCCGGAGGAAGAGCGGGATGAATTGGTGGCCGCGCTGGAGAAGGAGTTCCGCGAGAAGAATGACGCGGGAGCTTAAAAGAATTATTTACCACTAAGACACGAAGGCACAAAGAGAAACTTAAAGCTTTGTGATTTTGTGTCTTAGTGGTTAAAAGGATTTTTCATGGAATGGCACATTGTGACGGCTGGGCGAGTGTGGGTTGCGCCGGGGGGGGCTTTTGGGTTGGTGCCGCAGGCGTTGTGGGAAGAGCGCCACCCAACCAACGAGGAAGGCAACGTTCCCATGGATCTGAACTGCCTGCTGGTGCGCTCGCAGGGGAAGACCATCCTGGTGGATACGGGGCTGGGGGATAAGCTCACCGCCAAGGCGCAGCGGAATTGGGGGCTGGAGTATCCGCAAGGCGGGCTGGTGGAGAACCTGGCGAAATTGGGGGTGGCTCCAGAGGAGGTGGACATTGTCATCAACACCCATCTGCATTCGGACCACTGCGGAGGGAATACCGTGCGGGTTGGGGAAAAAGTTGTGCCCGCGTTCCCGAACGCGGAGTATTGGGTGCAGCGGATGGAGTGGGCCGACGCCATGCACCCCAACCCCCGCACCCGGGCCACTTACCTGGCGGAGAATTTCGAGCCGGTGTGGACGGCGGGGCAGTATCGTTTCTTGAACGGGGACCAGGCGGTGACGGAGGAGGCGCGCTGTGTGCTGACCCGGGGGCATACCCGCGGCCACCAGTCGGTGATCCTGGAGGGCGGGGGGAATTCGGTGTTATTTCTGGGAGACCTAGCTTCTTTCGCCATTTTAATGGAGCGCACTTCCTGGGTGACGGCTTACGACGTGGAGCCGTTGGAGACTATCGCCACCAAGCAGCGCTGGCAAGCCTGGGCGCTGGAGCAGGAGGCGGAGTTGATCTTCGAGCATGATACGGCGCGGGCGGTGGGGAGGTTAGTTAGAAACGAGGAGGGGCGGTTGGGGGTGGAGGGGATGGGGTAGGGGGGTATGTTATCAGGGATGGATTTGTGAGATTTCATAATATAAATCTGACTGGCATTAAGGTATGTTATAGTGAGGGTGAGACTTATCAACCAGCATAGCAAAAGGGAAACTCAATGGAGATCACACAAGTTAACCTAGAGAATAACGCCCGCATGCTTGCGCGTAGACTGTCGCTGTACTGGGCGTGCGTTGTGGTATTCTATTTTCTGTACCTTTATGTAAGCGATATGGTGTCCCCGTATTATCAATTCAATTTTTTCGCAGATACATATGGATTCGCGGTCAGATTATTATTTGTGGCTGCTATCACCTGGCTTCCCCGGAAATTCGAGCTGGTTGGAGGGATTTTAAACCTGCTCTTTGGATTATATTGGGGATGGTTTACATACGGTTTTATGATGTTTGGATTGCCCCTTGGCGAATCAATAATGTTTCTGCTTGTAGGGTCTATCCCTACGCTGGTTATCGGGGTTCTGTTTATGGTTAGTTGGATCAAAACACGTAAAACGAAACCGCTGGCTGAGAGTAATGACAAGGTTGGAAACGAAGTCAAGCCAGAGAATCATGCCATGGCAAGAATGAATAAGCTCGTGGCCTTATATGGGCTTATTCTGATCGTGGTGTTGGTATTGACATCCCCTTCAGTGCATAAATTATTTCTAGAATTGGATCTGGTGGGCGCATATAGACGAGGTGAGGATGTAGATAATTTTCAATGGCTGGAAGTCGTGACCGTACAAGGAGATTATGCCTACGCGAGCGCTTTCTATCCTAAAGCGAATGATTGGAAAAGTGCGATCCACATTTTCGACATTTCCGAACCTGCCGATCCGGTGAAGGTTGGTTCATACATTTCGGAAGGCCATATTGTTGATTTTGAAATAAGTGGGGAATATGCCTACCTATCCAGCCGCGATATCGGCCTGGAAATCCTGGACATCTCGGATCCAACTCACCCCACCCAGATCAACGAGTTTTTCGCCGGTTACACTGAGAGCCTTGTGGTACAAGATAACTTGGTATTTCTTTACGAATACAAAGGCATGGAGGAACAAGGATACGAAAAAGGCAGGTTGTACGTATTAGACGTGTCTGACCCAACAAACATCAAACAAGTGGGGGTTATGGCTGACATCGGTTCGCCTATGGCGATCTACGATCACTTTCTCTATACTGTCCGAAGTTCGGACTCTTTCAATGATGCGGATGAATTGTTTTTAGTTGACGTGGCAAACCTCCAAAACCCGGTTCCCATTCTTCAAGACCTATCAATTCGATATATTAGGGATATGGAAATTAGCGAGGGGATACTCTATATATCAGCCAACGATGCCCATATCGTACTTTTTGATATTTCCGACCCAACCGTGCCGGTCGAATTGGGTTCGTATAATGTCGTAATCCCCAGATCTTTAGCCGTTGCTGGCAGCTATCTCTACATTGCAAACTTAGATGGGATTACGGTTTTGAATGTTTCTGATCCGGGAAAACCCAGGTTGGCTGCACGGAACGTACTAGACGTTCCAAGTTCCGTCTTTGTATACAATGGTTACGTATTCTTAGCAGACATAACCGGTTTGTTCATATTCGAAACAAAAAAATAAAATGTTTGTTATTTTGTTTGACTATCCCTCCCAAGAGAGAAAGTTAGTTACGAAAACCTTCATTTCGGGTGTGTCAAACATATTACCATAGCGCGTCGGTGACACTTTGGGACATTGAGCCGCTGGAGACTATCGCCACCAAGCAGCGCTGGCAAGCCTGGGCGCTGGAGCAGGAGGCTGCGTTGATCTTCGAGCACGATACGGCGATGCCGGTGGGGAGGTTAGTTAGAAACGAAGAGGGGCGGTTGGGGGTGGAATGAATGGGGTAAGGGATGATTTATTCACCACGAAGACACCTAGGCACAACGAAATAAATTTGTATTCATTGGATCATATTTGAAATTATTATTCTAAGAATCTTTACCCAATTGCTTATAATATATCCTATCATTCATGGCAATATAAAGCCTCCCTCTGACAGGATCAAAGGCAACAGCATCTATCCATCGAAAGTATGACCATCCCGGCAAAGGTTCCTCATGCAATGTCCCGTTACTATAAGTCCAGATATGTTTACCGCTGACAATCCATACATTGCCATCGTTATCCTCAAAAATATACCGTATCCCGTCACCTTTTTGCTCAGATAAGTCAAGCACCGTATGGGGTTCTTCATCAGGCGCAGTTGCAGGCATGCGATAAACGGTATTAACTCCTCTGTACCAGACAGATCCATCCTGGGTAACCAACAACTGATATATAACATCATTAAATCGTGGGCCTGTATTTTGCCAGGTCTGCGTCCCGGAGTCATAAACAAAGG
>CBDUUP010000259.1:0-6547 GCA_965370435.1 uncultured Anaerolineales bacterium
CCGCAACCTGCCCATTTGTAGCTGTGCATGATTTTCATGCCCCATAGTTAACTTTACGATTGCCTTGGTTATACCAAATCCCGCGTTGACGCATACTCCCTCTTCTGGTAGAATCCGTTTGCCCGGCGCGTTGTACCCTTCGCCCGGGCCTGCTTATGCAGATCCCAGTTTGAAAGGGCTTGAGACAAATGAAAGTATTATTGCTGAAGGACGTGTATAACCTCGGCCGGGCTGGCGAGGTCAAGAAAGTTGCCAATGGTTATGGCCGCAACTATTTGATCCCGCAGGGCCTGGTCGTTTTGGCTACTCCGGGAGCGCTCAAACAAGCTGACCGCATCATGGCGAAAGCCGCCGTGGAGCGCGATGTGCTGAATGAAGAATTTGGCTCGGTGGCCGAACTCCTGGAAGGAGTTGAATTCATCTTCGCAGCCAAGGCGGGCGAGACCGGAAAACTCTATGGCTCTATTACAACCCAGATGGTCGCTGACGTAGCTGGCGAGAAGGCGGGCGTGGAGATCAATCGCCGCCAGATCGATTCCCAGCCGCTCCGCATGTTGGGTTTGCACACCGTAGCTGTCCGCTTGACGATGGACCTGATACCGGAGATCACGGTGCTCATTCACCGCGAGGGTGAGTCGCCCGATGTGGCCCGCGCCGCCGCTCTGGCCGCCGCCGAAGAGGATGTCGAAGAGACCTTTGATGATTCCGCTCCCATGTATGATGAGGTTTTGCCAGAGTATCTCGAAGACGAATCCGATGAAGAATACGTAACTGAGGAAGAGATCGAAGCTGAGGAAGAACCCGAAGCAGAACTCGAAACTGAGACCGGAGACGAACCCGCAGCAGAGGAAGAACCCGAGACTGAGACCGGAGACGAACCTGAAGCTGAGGAAGAATCCGAGGCTGAAGCCGAAGATGAGACTGAGGCCGAGGAAGACTCCGAAGCTGAGTGAAATCGAAGCTGAGTAATATCCCTACAGAAACCTAACTAATCCCCTCCCACAACTGCATTTCACCGGTTGGTAAGCCGTCTTGGTTGACCAATCCGGTGAAAGGGCTGATAAGATGAGCGAGCGTGTAGGCCAAAAACTACGCCAGAATCGGGAGGCGCGTGACATCACCCTTGAGCAGGCGGCGCAAGAGCTGTTCATCCGCCAGCGCTATTTAGCGGCGTTGGAAGCGGGAGACCTGGATACGCTGCCGAGCCGGGTTCAGGCGCGCGGATTTTTGCGCTCCTACGCCCAGTTCCTGGAGATGGATCCCGAGCCTCTCCTTGCCGAGTTGGAAGCGGATGAGCTAGGTGTTCCCGTTGTTGACGCGGAGGTGGGCGAGGCCGCCGCGGATGTGAGACCAACGGGTTTGTTGGAGGGGACTCCTGAGGCAATTTTCACCCAAATCGGTCAAACCCTGAAAGAGCGCCGGGAACTGCTGGGTCTCTCTCTGGATGACGTTGAGCATCACACCCACATTCGCACCCATTACTTGCAAGCATTAGAAGCGGGCAACCTGGACGCTTTGCCCTCAACGGTGCAAGGCCGGGGGATGTTGAATAACTACGCTGGTTTTTTAGACCTGGAGACTGAACCCCTGTTATTGCGTTTCGCTGAAGGGCTTCAGACTCAATTCACAGCCCGGCAGGTTGAACAACCCCAGGCACAGCGCCGCCAGCGGCGCGGGCCGCGCCTGCCTTTTGCCATCCGGCGCTTCATCTCCGGCGACCTCATCTTCGTGGGGGTGTTGGTTCTGGGTTTGGCGTGGTTCATCGTCTGGGGTCTGGGAAGAGTTTCGGATATTCGGGCTGGTTTAGTCCCTACTGCAACTTCTGGCTCTTTCAACGCTGGACTGATCCCCTCGCCGGAAGGCCCGGTTTCTTCCACCGCAACGCCAACCTCCCAGGGAGATGAACCGCCCACCGGGGAGGCGGGCAGCACGGAGGAGATTCTCCTGCCCACGCTTCCCCAGGTGACCGGCCCTGTGCAGGTCTACGTCGTGGTCACCCAACGCACCTGGATGCGGGTGATTGTGGACGGTCAAGTGGAGTTTGAGGGCCGCGCCAGTCCAGGCAGCGCCTACACTTTCTCCGGCCAGACGAAGATTGAATTATTGACCGGGAACGCAGCCGCCCTGCACATCTATTACAATCAACGCGATCTGGGAATATTGGGCATTTTTGGGGAGGTGGTCAATATCGTGTTTGTTGTTGACGGCGTCCAGACGCCCACGCCCCGGTTCAGCCCTACGCCGACCGAGACCGCCACGCCCACCCCTGGCCCCTCAGAGACCCCTACAGTAGGGAGTCCTTAATTAATTATTCATTGTGAATTGAACCGTATCGGTAGATAAGATTTGGTGAACGAAAAGAGTTTTTATCTGGTTTCTCTAGGCTGCGCCAAGAACACGGTTGATTCCGAGTCTATGGCCCAGTTATTGATGGGATCGGGGTATCAACCCACCGATGATCCTGAGAGCGCTTCCGTCCTTTTGGTCAACACCTGTGGCTTCATCGGCCCGGCCAAAGAAGAATCATTTCAGGTACTCGGTGATCTGGCTGAAAAGAAGCGGGACGGTCAAATATTGATCGCTTCGGGCTGCCTGACCCAGCGTTATGGCGCTGAAGTGGTTCAGAGGGTGCCGGGTATTGACGGCATCCTGGGAACCCGGCGTTGGATGGATGTTGTAGAGGTGGTGAAGAAACTCCGCGCGGGACCGCACCCCGAACCCCTCTACCATCTGCCCGACACCCCCACTGTTGGGATTGACGAAAAAGACACGCTGCGCGCCGCCGTGCAGGGGGCCAGCGCATACCTCAAGATCGCCGATGGCTGCCGCCGCCCCTGCGCATTCTGCGCCATTCCCTTGATAAAGGGGACTTTGGTCAGCCGTCCGATGGAGACCATTCTGGAGGAGGCTCGTATTCTGCGGGATAGCGGCATCCGTGAGGTGATCCTGATCGCCCAAGACACCACCGATTACGGCCACGACCTGGGCCTCAAGGACGGGCTGGCGGATCTTCTGGAGCAGATGGTCAAAACTGTGCCGGATATGGATTGGATACGCCTCATGTATGCCTATCCCGGCCACGTCACCGACCGCTTGATCGATGTCATGGCGACCCATTCACAGGTCCTGCCCTATCTGGATATGCCCTTGCAGCACGCCCACCCCGAAACCCTCAGGCGGATGAAACGTCCGGCCAATGTGGATTGGGTGTATCGCACCCTGGAGAAAATGCGCATAGCCATTCCGTCGTTGTCTTTACGCACTACCTTCCTGGTCGGTTATCCCGGTGAGACGGAGGATGAATTCCAAACTTTGCTGGATTTCGTGGGTGAGATCCGCTTCGACCGGGTGGGTGTTTTCACTTTCTCCTTTGAGCCGGGCACACCCAGCGAACCCCTCGGCGACCCTGTCCCTGAAGAAATCAAACTCGACCGTCAGGAGCAGTTGATGCTCCTCCAGCAAGGCATTTCCCTGGAGAAAAATCAAGCCTTCGTGGGCCGAACGATGGATGTGTTGGTGGAGGGGTACGGCGACGGCGTATCGGTAGGCCGCACCTACCGCGACGCCCCCGAAATTGACGGCATGGTCATCATTGAGGGGCAACCCACCATTGGCGAGATTGTCCCTGTCCGCATCACCGGCGCAATGACCTACGACCTCAGTGGAACCGTGGAGACCATCGGGCTGGTGGATATTGCCGAGAACTAATTTTCCTACGCTCACGCTACGATAACTATTTTGAAAGGAAACGAACTTTTGAATGATCTGAATTCTCCTGAACTCCTTTTCGCCCTCGACGCGGTGAGACAAGCCTCCCGGCTCGTCAAGCATATCCAGGCCGAGATAGTTTCCCCCGCCTTGAGCAAGGATGACCGCTCTCCGGTCACGGTGGCCGATTTCGCCGCCCAGGCCTTCATTGGAAAAATGTTGATGGACGCCTACCCAGATGATCCCCTGGTAGGGGAGGAGGACTCAACCGCCCTTCGCACCCCAGAAGAGGCGCAGGCCCTGGAAAGCGTGACCCATTTTGTAAGCGGATTGATCCCTGGCGCCGATTCAACCTCGGTTTGCGCCTGGATTGACCACGGCGACGCCGACCCCGCGGCCAGATTCTGGACACTCGACCCGATTGACGGCACCAGAGGCTTTCTGCGCGGCCAACAATATGCTGTTGCCCTGGCCTTGGTCGTTGACGGCCAGGTGGAAATTGGCGTGTTGGGCTGCCCCAACCTCCGAGATGGATACATCTTTGACCTGGGCGGCCCTGGCTCGTTGGTCTACGCCCTTCACGGCCGCGGAACCTGGACGATCCCGCTGGAAGGTGAAGGGGAAGTTGTCCGTTTGCGGGTTTCCTCTCAACGAGACGTTTCCCAGGCGCGCCTGATGCGTTCTTTTGAAGCCGCCCACACCAACGTGGGAGAGCTTGACCAGATCGCCGGGCGTATGGGCGTAGAAGCCGAGCCGGTTCGTATGGACAGCCAGGCCAAGTACGCCATTCTCGCTGCCGGGCACGGCGAACTGCTCTTCCGCCTGCTTTCGCCCGCTCAACCCGACTACCGCGAAAAGATATGGGATCAGGCCGCCGGATCGCTTGTATTGGAAGAAGCAGGCGGGCGCATCACCGACCTCCACGGCCTCCCCCTCGATTTCACCGCCGGACGTAAATTATTGCACAACCGCGGCGTCCTCGCCTCCAATGGTTATTTGCACGATACTGCTTTAGAAGCGCTGCGAACCATAAATACATCCGAAGATACTTAATTTGGTGAATAGAGATTAGAGAATCGAAACCACCTCTTGCATCTATTACTGTTCACCACCAATTCTTCATTCTCTAATTCCTAACCTCCAATCTCTAATCCTAAGTGTAATGTTAAGCTAAATGTTGGTAAAAGATTGAAACACTGAATCACTGAATCGCTGAAACACTTTTTCCCTGATAAACTCGGTGTACTAGTGGTTTCTATAAAATAGGAAGACGTATAATAATCACCTTAACTTAACACTACGTTACCCATTCACCAATCACCTAATTACCCATTCAACTCCCTCCCATGTCCCGCGCTGACCGTATCGCCCTCGTCCTTGCCGCCCTCGCTTTCCTCGCTGCCTGGCTGGTTGCCGACCGGGTTTTCGAGCGCATGGGCCATTTGGAAGATGAGGTTGCCATAATCTGGCAGGCGCAGGTCGTCGCCCGGGGGGAATTGACCGTTCCCTCTCCCAATGAATCTGACGCCTTCTTGGTGCCGTTCGTGGTAGATCACGAAGGCCAACGCTTTGGTAAATATCCTCTGGGCTGGCCGGTGGCCCTTTCTCTGGGCTTGCGTCTGGGATCCCGCCATCTGGTCAACCCGTTGTTGGCCGCTCTGGGCGTATGGCTGACCTACCGGTTGGGGAAACGTCTGTTGGGCGAGACAGTGGGATTGTTGGCCGCCGGTTTGACCTTGACCTCGCCCCTGTTCTTGATGCTCTCCGGCTCTTTGTTGTCCCATCCGTTAGGCCTGGTGTTGAGCGCTGCATTTGTTTTGTCCTGGCTGGAGGCATTCTGGACCCCCGATTCCAAGCTCAATCCCTGGCTGCCCACCATCACCGCCGCTCTCTGCCTGGGCCTCCTGGCGTTGACCCGTCCCCTCACCGCGGTTGGCGTGGCGCTGCCTTTTGGGTTGCATGGGTTTTATGTCGCGATTACGTCCGACCGGCGCACACGCCTTCGCTTGTTGATATTTGGCGCGCTGACCGGAGCCGTGACCCTGCTCCATTTCATCTGGCAGTACGCGGCCACCGGAGACCCAACCCTCAACTTCTACACTCTCTGGTGGCCTTACGACCAGGTGGGGTTTGGCCCTGGACATGGCCGCTACGGCCATAACCTGAAATTTGCCCTACATAATCTTGCCGGCGACCTGTACGTAGGCGCGGCAGACCTGTTTGGATGGGGATTTTTCTCTTGGCTATTTATTCCCTTTGGTCTGTGGGCGTTACGGCGTAATCGTAAGGCGCTAATTGTGACGGGGGTGGTGTTTAGCTTGATGTTGAGCTACATGGCCTATTGGGTAGGTTCCACCGTCCTGGGGCCACGTTATTACTATGAAGGGCTATACAGCGTCGCGCTGTTGAGCGCGGCGGGGATTGTCTGGCTGGCCGGATGGCCCCTCAAACTCGGCGATTTATGGCGGGCCTTTGAGGGCCGGAAGAAATTGCGCCCGCTCCTGACCGCCGCGCTTCTGGCATTCTTGGTTGCGGCCAATCTCTTTGGGTATCTCCCCGCCCGGTTGAGAGATGTCACCGGCCTGTACGGCGTCACCCGGTCAAGATTAGACCCATTTTTAACGCCTGAAAGCCAATCCTTGACCCCTGCTTTGGTGTTTGTAGGATTTGAACATTGGACCGAGTATGGCGCTTTGTTGGAATTATCCAATCCATTCCACGACACGCCCTTTGTATTCGTCGTCTCCCTCCACCCGTCAATTGATATACGTATCGCCAAAGACTTCCCCGACCGAAACGTATACTATTACTATCCTGACGAGCCGTACACCTTATACGA
>CBDUUP010000260.1:0-6536 GCA_965370435.1 uncultured Anaerolineales bacterium
GGGGCAGCCGCCGAAGGCCGGCGGGGTGAGGGTGAGCCGCTCGCAAGCAAAGCGCCCAAGTTATTGGTGAGAACCCTATGCCCGAAAAGATGGAAATAACCTTCGACGAACTCAAGCACCTGGTCAGCGACCGGGCCATTGAGGGCGACACCATATTGCTCAACATGGGGCCGCAGCATCCCAGCACCCACGGCGTGCTGCGCCTATTGCTGGAACTCGACGGCGAGATCATTGTGAACTGCATCCCCGACATCGGTTTCCTCCACACCGGCATTGAGAAGACCATGGAGTCCAAACGCTACCAGCAGGCCGAGACCCTGACCGACCGCATGGACTACCTCAACCCGGTGGGCAACAACATGGCTTTCTGCCTGGCGGTGGAGAAACTGACCGGGTTGGAGGTGCCGCCCCGCGCCCTGGTCATCCGGGTGATCCTGTCAGAGCTTCAGCGCATCGCCTCCCACCTGGTCTGGCTGGCGACTATGGCCCTCGACGTTGCCGCCATGTCGGTATTCCTGTACTGCTTCCGCGAGCGGGAGATCATCCTGGACATCATGGAGATGTGCTCTGGGGCGCGGATCATGACCACCTTCATCCGCCCCGGCGGGCTGTGGCGGGACGTGCCGGAGGAGTTCGTACCGGCGGTGCGAAAATTCCTTGACTACTTCCCCGCCCGGGTGGACCAATACGAAGCCCTGCTCAGCAAGAATCCCATCTTTCTAGACCGCACCAAGGACATCGGCGTCATCTCGGCGGAAGACGCCCTAAGCTGGGGGCTGACCGGCCCCACCTTGCGCGGCTCCGGCCCAGCCTATGACATCCGCAAAGCTTACCCTTATGGGGGCTACGAACAATACGAATTCGAGGTGCCTACCGGTACCAACGGCGACGTGTACGACCGCTACGCCTGCCGTATGCAGGAGTTCCGCCAGAGCCTGAGCATTGTCCGCCAGGCCTTGGATAAGTTGGGCAAAACTAAGAAGGGTGACCCAGTGCGCTCCGACGACCGGAAATACGTGCCTCCGCCCCGCTCTGAACTGGCGACCAGCATGGAGGCCCTCATCCATCACTTCAAGCTGTGGACCGAAGGCTTCTCGGTGCCGGAGGGGTCGGTGTACCTGCCCATCGAGTCGGCCCGGGGCGAGTTGGGCGTCTACATGGAAAGCGACGGCGGCCCCAAACCCTACCGCCTCCACTTCCGCGTCCCCTCCCTCAGCCACTTGCAGGTGATGCCCATCCTCTGCAAAGGGCATTACGTGGCGGATGTGGTGGCGATTATTGGCAGCATTGACTTTCTCTTGGGAGACGTAGACCGGTGAACAAACTCAAAGAACAACATTCCCAGGAGATCGAAGGCATACTGGCGAAGTATCCCGACCACCAGAGACGGTCGGCGGTGATGCCCTTGCTCTACATCGCCCAACGTGAAGAGGGCTACGTCACCAAGCAGCACATGCAGCAGATCGGCGAGATCCTGGATATGTCCGCCACCCAGGTGGCCTCCATTGTCGGGTTTTACACCCTCTACCACGATAAACCCGGCGGCAAACACCGCGTCCAGGTCTGCACCGACCTGCCCTGCGCTTTGCGGGGCGCGGACAAATTCCTGGAGAACCTCTGCGAGAACGCCGGCGTCCAGGTAGGGGAGACCTCCCAGGACGGCCTGGTCAGCATCGAGGCGGTGATGTGTCTGGCGGGCTGCGACAAAGCCCCCATGTTCCAGGTGCAGAACGAGGCGGGGATCGCCTACCACGAAGATCAAACCGTGGAGACCGCCCTGGAATTGATCGAGTCCTTGCGGGGGGAGGCAGGCGACGCATGACTGGCCTCATCCTGCTCCGCCACCGGGATAATCCCAAACTGAACCAATTGGACGAATACGTCAAGCAGGGCGGCTTCGAGACCTTCAAGAAAGCCGTCACCAGCATGAAACCCGAGGAAGTGACCGATATCGTCAAGGCCTCCGGGCTGCGGGGGCGCGGCGGGGCCGGTTTCCCCACCGGGCTGAAATGGTCCTTCATGGACAACAACGCCTGGCCCCATTACGTGGTCGCCAACGCCGACGAATCCGAGCCGGGCACCTTCAAAGACCGGGAGATCATGGAAGGCAACCCCTTCCAATTCCTGGAGGGGTGCATGCTTTCCGCGTATGCGGTGCAGGCCGAGGCGGTCTACATTTACTGCCGGGGCGAGTTCTGGCAGCTCGCCGGGGAACTGGATGAACGCATCGCCGAGTTGGAGAAGGCCGGATATTTGGGCGACAAGCTCTTCGGCACGGAGTATTCGCTGCGGGTCTACACCCACCTGGGCGCGGGAGCCTACATCTGCGGCGAGGAGACCGCCTTATTAGAATCGATGGAAGGCAAGCTGGGCCAGCCCCGATTGCGCCCGCCCTTCCCGCCCTCTGTCGGACTCTTCGGCAAGCCCACTGTAGTAAACAATGTCGAAACCCTCACCAACGTGCCCGACATCATTGAAAAGGGCGCAGATTGGTATCGAACCATCGGCACCGAGCGAAGCCCCGGCCCCAAGATATTCTCCCTCTCCGGCCGGGTAGAACGCCCCGGCAACTACGAACTGCCTCTGGGGACCACCTTTAGAGAATTGATATTCGAGCACGGCGGCGGCATCCTGGATGGGGGCCAGATCAAAGCCATCATGCCTGCGGGGGCATCGTCCTCCCTGATCGTGGCTACCGAAGATGCTCTCGACACCCCCATGGATTACGAGAGCGTCCCCAACGTGGGCGCGCAGTTGGGTTCCGCCTCCGTCATCGTGATTGACCAAACGGTGAACATGGACTGGCTGATTAACAAGACCGTCCATTTCTTCAATCATGAGTCCTGCGGCAAATGCACGCCCTGCCGGGAGGGCGCGTTCTGGATGAGCAACATCACCGAACGCATCCATACCGGGCAGGCGGCCTGGGCAGACGTCGAACTGCTGACCGAGGTCGCCAGCCAGATCAAAGGAAAATGCTTCTGCGCCCTGGGTGAATTCTCCATCGAGGCGGTGCTCTCCAGCATTGAGCGCTTCCCGGAGGATTTCAAGGCCGCAGTGAACGTGAAAGATGATGAAGCAACGAGCGAACTATGAGTGAATTGGTAACCCTGACCATTGATGGACAAGCGATAAGCGTCCCGCCGGGCACCCTGGTGGTGGATGCGGCCAAAAAATTGGGCATTGATATTCCCGTCTTTTGCTACCATCCCAAGATGGAGCCGGTGGGCATGTGCCGGATGTGCCTGGTGGAGATCGGCCGCCCGGTGCGAGACCGCGCCACCGGCGAGTTAGCGCTGGAAGAGGACGGCTCCCCCAAGATCGGCTACGGCCCCAAGATGGAGACCGCCTGCACCGTGCCGGTCATGGAAGGCATGCTGGTGAACGGGTTCAACGAGAAGGTGCAGAGGGCACGCAAGGATGTGCTGGAATTCACCCTCACTTCCCATCCCCTGGACTGCCCCGTCTGCGACAAGGGCGGCGAGTGCCCCTTGCAGAACCTGACCCTGGCCTACGGGCCGGGGGAGAGCCGCTACATATATGATGAGAAGAAAAAGGCCGACAAGCGCGTCCCCCTGGGCGACCTGATCTTCCTGGACCGGGAACGGTGCATCCAATGCGCCCGCTGCACCCGTTTCCAGGATGAAGTGGTGGGGGAACCGGTGATCGGCTTCAACAACCGCGGCCGGGCATTGGAGATTGTCACCTTCTCCGACCCGGGCTTCGATTCTTATTTCTCCGGCAACACCAGCGACATTTGCCCGGTAGGCGCGCTGACCACCGCCGATTTCCGCTTCGGGGCCAGGCCCTGGGAGTTGAATGCCGCGGCCTCGATTTGCCCCCATTGCCCGGTGGGCTGCAACACCACCCTCAACGTCCGGCGGGAGGCCGCTTCGGATGGGCGGGTGGTGGTCAAGCGGGTGATGCCCCGCCAAAACGAGCAAGTTAACGAAGTCTGGCTCTGCGACAAGGGCCGCTTCGCCTATCACTTCACCGAGAGCGTGGATCGCATCACCGAACCCTTGATCCGCAAGAATGGCGAGATCGTCGCCGCAAGCTGGGATGAAGCCCTGGACCTGGTGGCCGAGAAATTCGAAGCGGCCAAAGGCGGGCTGCTGACCCTGGCCAGCGGCCGCCTCACCAACGAAGACCTCTTCAACCTTTCTCATTTGACCAAGCAGTTAGGCGGTACATCCGTCCTGAACAGCCAAATGGGGGGCGGCGACCTGACCGCCCAGGTAGGCGTGGGGCAGGGGACCGATTTCGCCAAGATGGGAGCCGGGACGGCCATTCTGGTCGTCGCCAGCGACCTGCAAGAAGAAGCGCCCATCTGGTGGCTGCGAGTTAAGCAAGCCGCCGAGCGCGGGGCTGCGCTCATCGTCGCTAACCCCCGACCCACCAAGACCGACCGTTACGCCGCCCATTTCCTCCGCTATCCCTACGGCGCGGAGGCGGCCATGATATTGGCGATGTTGAACGCCATCTCCGCCAAGGAGCTTAAACTGCCCGGCGGAGTCAAGGAATTGTCCTCCAAAGAACTCAAATCTGCCGCTCAGGCCTTCGCCCAGGCGGAGGACGCGGTGGTCATCTTCGGGAGCGAAGGCGTCGGACTGGACGGTTCCACCGCCCTGGCCGAAGCCTGCGCCAATCTGTTAACCGCCACCGGACACACCGGCAAACCCAACAACGGCCTCATCGGCGTGTGGGAGCAGGCCAATACCCAAGGGGCCTGGGACATGGGCTTCCGTCCGATGGGAGGCCTCTCCGAGGCCATGAGCGTGGCCAAAGCCCTCTACGTTGCCGGGACCGACCCGGCCGGGGACGACCCCGCCCTGAGCGAAGCCGTCCAAACCGCCGGTTTCGTCGTCGTGCAGGACATCTTCATGACCGAGACCGCCAAGCTGGCCGACGTGATCTTGCCCGCCCAGGCTTTCACCGAGCGGGAGGGGACTTACACCTCCGGCGAGCGGCGCGTCCAGCGATTCTATACAGCCATCCCGGCTCGTCCGGGCACTAAACCCGATTTCGCCATCACCGCCGAACTCGGCGCACGGCTGGATATTGAATTGGAGAAAGTTGCTCCCAGCCGCGCCTTGCTGCGTATAGCCGAAAAGATTGACGCTTACGCCGGATTGACCTACCGCAAGCTGGCCCAGACCGTGGAACAATGGCCCATCATCGGGCGCGACGATCTTTATTATGGCGGGACTAGCTATCAAAACAAGCAAGGTCTGGGCGTGCAAACACCCTCCGCCGCCGAGAACGGCGCAGCCCCCTCGTTGAGCATCCCCGATTTTCCGGAAGCCGTCTCCGCTGACGGCGGCCTGCTGGCGGTCCCGATCACCGTCCTCTATGACCAATCCAGGACTGTGGCCGCCTCGGAGGTCTTAGCGAATCGACTGACGGGGCCGCAAGTGACTCTTAATCCCGCCGACGCGGAGGGGTTGGGCGTCGCCCAGGATGCGCAGGCGCTAGTTAAGTTGAACGACGCTTCCTTTACCGTGACCGCCAAACTAGACCCGGGCGTGCCCGAAGGCGTGGCATTGATACCCCGCAGCGTCGGCATCCCCATTACAAGGCCAACGCCGGTCAAGATCCAGGTTCAAGGATAGACTATGGATTTCGTTGTATTATTAGAATGGACCATCAAGGGCGCCATACTGATCCTGGTGCTGCTCACCGGGTTCGCCTATACGACCCTTTACGAGCGCAAGCTGTTGGCGCGCATCCAGACTCGCATCGGCCCCAACCGGGCTGGGCCTTTCGCCTTGCTGCAGCCGGTGGCGGACGGCATCAAGCTCATCACCAAAGAGGAATTGATCCCCGCCAAAGCCGACAAACTCATTTTCCTGATGGCCCCGATCATCACCGTGGTCCCCGCCTTCATCATCCTGGCGGTGGTGCCCTGGGGAGATACGATCAATATCTTTGGACGAGATGTCTTTCTGGGCATCACCGATATCAACGTGGGCGTGCTGTATATCCTGTCGGTGGCCTCCATAGCAGTCTACGGCATTGTGCTGGCGGGTTGGGCCTCCAACAACAAGTACGCCATGATGGGCGGGCTGCGCTCCACAGCGCAGATGATAAGCTACGAACTATCTCTGGGCCTGGCTTTCATCGGCCCTATGATGATGACCAGTTCTATGAGCATGATGGACATCGTCAACGGCCAAAAAGGGCTGTGGTTCGTGGTGCTCAACCCCCTGGGCGCCATTATCTTCATCATCGCCATGATCGCCGAGGTCAACCGAGACCCCTTCGACATGCCCGAAGCCGAGCAGGAATTGACCGCCGGATACCACGTCGAGTACTCTGGGATGAAGTTCGCCCTGTTCTTCATGGCCGAGTACATGAAGATGGCCGCGGTGAGCGCCATTTGCGCCACGCTGTTCTTCGGCGGGTTCCGCGGGCCATACGTCGATACCTACGCCTGGCTCGGTCCCATTTACCTTTTCATAAAGATATTCCTGTTCCTGGGCCTTATGATCTGGATACGAGCCTCTGGTTAGTTGGTGGAGAGTCAGTGACGCTAT
>CBDUUP010000261.1:0-6509 GCA_965370435.1 uncultured Anaerolineales bacterium
TGCGCAACTCATCTGGATCGTAGTTTGTAACTCGAAATGATCCCGTCAAGGTTGGGAGGATATTTGTATGCACTGGCGTCGCTTAACACCAATTCGACGTTGGTCGAACCCATCTTTTCCACCCTTTGGCGGGCCTGAGCCAACATCGCGTCGGTCAAATCTACGCCGATAATTTTCCCTTCTGGACCGATAGCCTTTTGTATCATTTCAAAATTCAAGCCGGTTCCACAGCCAATCTCCACAACCACGTCGCCCCGTTTTAGATTCATTGCCCTGATGGCCTGTTTACGATAGGCTAATATCCTTATCCAAAATAGGTAATAAAATTTTATAGTTAAGTCGTAGCGTTTCGCTCTGTCTCTGTAGAGCGTTTTGATATCTTCATTATTTGGACTGGTATTCATCATACCCTCAAGTGCACTTTGCGCGGCCGATGTTGACGAAGACTATCTGCACGCCACCCACCTTCATGAGGTTACGCTCCACCGAGGCGGTGCAGTTGGCGCAGGTCATCCCTGTGATGGGGAGGGTAAGTTGTTTGTTTGCAGACATATCGTTTCTCCTTGGTTATCAATAATAGTTAATAGTTACGGGGTTTCTCCTACCGATAAGTAAATGATGCCCCAAAATATCTCTGTGAATGAGGTATGGGTCAGATGCTTTTCAATGGATTTCCAGGGATGGCTTTGTTCAGCCGCCGCCAGGGTCACGCCGAAAGGTTTAGTGGTCCAAATGCCAATTTTGAGCAGCCACATCGGAACGTTGGCGGGTTTCTTCATGTCCAAGATCACAAATCGCTTCCCAGACGCCAGCGCCTTCCCGCCATTCTGGATGACTCGATCGTACTCCGGCACAAAGGTGATGGCATAGGTGGAAATGATCCCGTCTAGGTTGGGCGGGAATTCGTAAGACCCGGCGTCGCTCAACACCAACTCGACGTTATTCCAACCCATCTTTTCAACCCGCTGGCGGGCCTGGGCCAGCATCGCGTCAGTCAAATCCACGCCGATGAGCGTCCCTTCCGGGCCGATAGCTCCCTGCAAATATCCAAAATTCAATCCCGTGCCGCAGCCAATCTCCACGACCGTATCTCCGCGCTGGAGGCCCAAAGCCTTGACCGCGCGCTTTCGAATAGCCCCGTCCCTGAAGCCGATCAGGTTATACAATCGGGCGGTGAAATCATAGCGTTTGGCCCGTTTGCGGTAGATGGCTTGGATCTCTTCGCTGGTCGGAATGCCGTTCATCACCCTTCACCTAACTTCACCCGGCGCAGCAATTGGGCGTTGACCGCCACGATCACGGTGCTGAGGGACATGAATAAAGCGCCGATTGCGGGGGAAAGCAAGATTCCAAAGGAGGCCAGCGCTCCCGCCGCCAGGGGCAGGGCAACCACGTTGTAGCCGGTGGCCCAGACCAGATTCTCGATCATCTTCCGGTAGCTGGCCCGGCTGAGGGTGAATATCTTCACCACGTCCAGGGGGTTGCTTCGCACCAGGATGATCCCGGCCGACTCTACCGCGACATCGGTGCCGCTGCCGATAGCGATGCCGACATCGGCCCGCACCAGCGCGGGCGCATCGTTGACCCCATCGCCGACCATAGCCACCCGCTTCCCCTGGGCTTGCAGCTCGATCACTTTCTGGTCTTTGTGTTCCGGCAGGACTTCGGCGAAAACCATATCAATGCCTAGTTCGTCAGCCACGGCCGCGGCCACAGCCTGGCTATCACCGGTCAGCATAGCCACCTGGACGCCCATGGTCTGTAATTGGCGCATGGCCGAATAACTTTCCGGGCGGATCACGTCCGCCAGGGCGAAGGCCGCCGCTACCTGTTCGTTTTGTACCAGATACACAACCGTCTGGGCCTTCGACCCCGCTTCGGCGGTGAAGCTGCTTATGTTCTCCGGAAGTTCGATTGCAAGCAATTCAATCAGCCTCGGGCCGCCGACGTACACTTTCTCGCCGTGATAACTGGCCTGCACCCCTCGCCCTTTCAGGGCTTCAAATTTGCCGATCTCCGGCAGGGTCAGTCCCTTTTCTTCTGCGGCCTGACGGATGCCGCGAGCCACAATGTGTTCCGAATCGCCTTCGATGGCGGCGGCCAACGCCAGGGCGCGCCCCTCGTCCCAATCGCCAGCGGTGGCAATGTCCACCACGCCCTGCTCGCCTTTGGTCAGCGTGCCGGTCTTATCAAAGATGACGACGTCAATCTCCCGGGCGGCTTCTAAGGCCAATCGATCCCGCACCAGGATGCCATTCTGGGCGGCCGAAGAGGTGCTGATGGCGACCACTAAAGGCACCGCCAACCCCAACGCGTGGGGGCAGGCGATCACCAGCACGGTGACCACCCGCTGCAAGGCGTACAAGTCCCAGCCCACCGCCAAGCCCCAACCCAGCCCGGTCAAGACTGCCGCGCCTACGGCGACGTAAAAGAGCCATCCGGCGGCTTTATCGGCCAAGACCTGGGTGCGTGATTTGGATTTCTGCGCTTCGGCCACCAGGCGCATGATCCCAGCCAACGCGGTCTCATCACCGGTAGCCGTCACCGCCACGCGGAGGCTGCCTTCGCCATTGATGGTGCCGGCGATAACGCTCTCTCCGGCCAACTTTTTAACCGGCATGGACTCACCGGTGATCATGGCTTCGTCCACGTCCGACTCCCCCTCCACAACTTCGCCATCGGCGGGGATGCTGGCCCCAGGGCGCACCAGCAGCAGGTCTCCGGCCCGTAAGGCGCGGACGTTGACGGTCTCAATACTGCCATCAGACTGGATTCGCTCGGCGGTATCGGGCATTAATTTGGCGAGTTCGTTCAACGCGCCGGAGGCCTGGCGCACGCTGCGCATTTCGATCCAGTGGCCCAACAGCATCACGTCGATCAAAGTAACCAGTTCCCAGAAGAAACCCTCGCCCAGGTCGAAAATCAGCGCGGCCATACTATAGGTGAAAGATACGCTTATCGCCAACGTGATCAGGGACATCATGCCCAGTTGGCGGTTGCGCACTTCAGGGATCGCCAGCTTGATGAAAGGCACCCCACCATACAGGAAGATGACGATCGAAAACACCGACGTGATCCACTGGCTGCCCAGAAATTCAGGCATGCTGAAGTTCAGCCAGGTTTGGATCATGGGGCTGTAGAGCAGAACAGGAACACTGAGAACCAACGAAACCCAGAAGCGGTCTCGGAACATCAGTTCGTGGCCGGTGTGGTCCGCGCCGTGCTCCTGATGGTCATCGTGCTCTCCTCCTCCCTCATGCTCCATTTCATGCATATCGCCAGACATCTGGTGATCCATGCGGCCTGCCATCGCCTCTGGTTCAGCAGGCGCGTCAGCATGCATTCTATGTTCGGTGGATTCATCCACAGAAGGTTCTTTATGATCCGGGTGGGACTTGTGCTCTTGCATAATTATTCTCGAAAATCAACTCTCTGTTTGGTCTTCTTCTTGTTTGGGTGGACATCGCTCGCTGCCATAAGAGCAAAATACGCAGCAGTCGCCTTGTTTGGGTTTGAGACGAACCTGGCAGTTGGCGCAGTTATAGAAGAACTGGCAGTAGTTGGTCGGCATGGTCTCTTCTTGGGCATGACCGCATTCTGGACAGGTAATAGTGGATTGCAATTGCGTCATGGGGAATACTCCTTCACCAAGTCACCGCTGCCAGATTGCCTAAGCGGCGAGGTCTGCCTTCATAGTTTCGTATTCATCCCGGTCAATCTCGCCGCGGGCGTAGCGTTGGTCGAGGATCTCACGGGCGTTTTGACCCGAAGAAACAGAGCGTCCGCTGCTCGACACGACCGACTTGACGCCCCAAATGACCAGGGCGATCAAACCGCCCCAGAATAAGAACATCATCAAGCCGCCGATCAACATCCCTCCCCAGCCAAATTCATAGCCATATCCATGCATCATTTTCTTTCTCCTTTTGAAGCCCAGATCCATTCTGTCGAAGGGTCACCTCAGCGGGTCTGGAGCGCTTCTTTCCTGTTGGGTTGCCGCCTGGTCAGCCGTCCACCAGGCTTGGAAGTAGCGTATGACGGCGACGATCTGGTCATGGTCTAAACTGTCGCTAAATCCGGGCATATTCGGTCCGCCGCTGGCGATGACGGTGAACAGATCCTGATCGGGATGATGCCAGGCATGTTCGGAATCGTCCAGGGCCGGGGCTTCGGTTACGCTGCCGTGACCTTCGCCCTCGGAGCCGTGGCAGGAGGCGCAGTTCTGCGCATACACAGTCTCTCCGACTGCCAGGACATCTTCGCCCGCTAACGGCTCCGCGGGAAGGTTGGACCTCCACAAGATGAAGGCCAGCGCCGCAACCGCCAGAACCACCGCCCCAATCGTGATCGCAGCCTGTTTGCGTTTTTCGGCTTGCTTACGCTGGCGGCGATTTTCGCGTTTACTTTTCCGCATCCGGGCGCTTACCCCGCAGCGGGGTAATTGATCTCCGCCAGCAGGGCCTTGATCTGTTCCTCATTGGCCGGGGCGTCAAAGGTGATGGTGGCTTGCATGGTGTCCGCTCTAGCTTCCACGGACTGTACGCCTTCCAGTTCGCTTACTTCGGTCTGTACGGTGTTGACGCAGTTGCCGCAGTGGATATTGGGGATGCTGTAGGTAACGGTGGTCATGGGAAACTCCTTTGGGGTAGTTAGTTGGGTAGTTGGTTAGTTGGGTAGTTTGATAGTTGATTAGTTGGTGTTGATTTTGGTGTTGAATATTTCGGATAATTGATCGTCAATAGTGGTAAGGCTGAGTTTTAATTTTAGTTCGAAGCCGCGGACTGAATTTACAAACATTTCCTCCAGGTACGGAAAGAGAAACCAGACCATCCCCAGGCCGAAAAACACACCAGTGAGAAAACGCATCCAGGAATTGAAGGAGCCTAGAGCGTCTCCGGCGTAAAATGCGGGGGCAAAGGCATTGTTGGTCAAGGTTGCCAGCCAGAGATTGGTGTCCCGGAAACCCAGACCGATTCCGGCGAAATCGCTGATGAAATGAGCGCCTCCGTCAACGGCCATGGGCAGAAGAAACAAAACAAAGCCCCAAAATGGGAGGGCTTTCACTTTTTTGCGCAAGGGCCACCATAACAAAGCGAAGACCGGTATGCTGGTGTACATAGAAACCATGCGGTCAGACCAGGCCACCTTCCAACCCATGTCAGCGTTGCCAATGAATTGGCGCAAGAGCATGATGTTGGTGGTGTTTTGTCCGGCTGCCTGGAGTTCGGTCAGCGAGTACATTCCTTTGGGGCCGAAGAAAAAGAAGGAGCGTTGGGGCAATTGATGGCACAAGAAAGAGTAAACGCTGTAGATAACCTTGCCCGGCCCTTCCCAGCCGATCTTCATCATCACCGGAGCCAGGAAAGGCAGCCCAACGTATAAACCAAAGGTTAGGCTGAATAGTAATAACCAGTTGCGGCTGACCCAGTACGATACCCGGTCGGTTGTCGTTATCTTGGTAAATGAGCGGGGCTTTAGCGCTGGGGTTGAATTCATAGTTCGCTCTTCCTTCTCAATAGGGTCTGAGTGATTAGGCATGGTGAGAAAGCTGGACAATAATCAAGTAAAGAATAAGTACAATCGCAATGGCGAGAAAGAAATAAGTCCAAAGGGCATCGCGCCGTTCTCTTTCCTTTTTACGTTCCAATGCGGCTTGAGGATCTTTTTTCCGGCGGGATTTTTTCTTGCTCATGGTCTTCTTTTTACGAAATCAGCCATCCTCAGGGCAGGGTTTGCAAAAATTCAAACAGGTCGGCTAAATCCTGGTCGCTGAATTTCCAACGAGGCATATCGGCGCTCAATGATTCACCGTCGGGGTGTAATCCCTCGACAACTGCCTGGCGGAAGGCCTCTAGATCGTATTCGCCGTGATCGTCATCGTGATCATCGTCGTGCCCATGTTCTTCACCGCTCAACGCAGCGAAGCGGATATCGGGGGCGTCCATCCACTGCATGTGCATGACATGCTCTCCGCCGGTCCCATCCGAATTATGGCAGGATGCACAGGATAATTGGCTATCCATCATCATGCCTCCATAAGCCGGGCCATCTGAATAACGGATGGATTTACCGCTGTCATTTGTGGCGGTGAAGTAAATCCGTTCTCCGTTGGACTCGTAGTTCCGCCAAAATCCCACCCCCATCGGGGACGCGGTGCAGGCGGACAACAACAAAGCGCCAATTAGAAAAAGCAATACATTCGCCTTCATAGTTATACTTTCGTGGCAGCCTCGAAAACGTCGGTGATCTCCTTCAGCACCCGCTCGCGTTCGTCAGGGTCATCGCCCCGCACCGCGGTGAGCAGGCAGGAGTGAAGGTGGTTATCCAGGACGATAGAGTTGACCTTGTTCAAGGCCGCCTGCACGGCCTGGATCTGGCGCAAGATGTCGATGCAGTATGCGCCTTCCTCCACCATGCGCTCGATACCGCGCACGTGTCCTTCTACGTTCTTCAAGCGTTTTTGAGCATCTTCGTTCATAAGAACTTTCTCCTATACCCCCGCCAGGGGG
>CBDUUP010000262.1:0-6509 GCA_965370435.1 uncultured Anaerolineales bacterium
ATGCTTGCACATATCCAGTATTATTTTCTTTGTTATAAGATTTTCAATTTCTTGTTTGTCTGTTGATCTCTTTAAACCTTCTTCGATAAATACGTCTGCAAATTCAGACATTAGTATCTTGGGATAAGCAATAATCATTTTCTTTGAATCACTGCCATGTGAATTCGAAAATGATACTATCCGTGCGATATATCGGGTTGTACTTATAATGCCTTTTGGATTCATGGTAAAAAAATCTTGGGCGTATCCAAAGAATTAATTATTTCAATGAATTTGTCAATTTTCTCATCTGGGGTATCCGCGGGTATTTCTAAAGTCTTGCCATTCTTAGCTTTTATAACAATGCGTCCAGATTTTTTATCCTTTGCAATAGCCAGCAATCCAGCAAGAATAATATTTAGGGTGCCGCTGGTTGCAGCAATGATTGCCACAATAATTACTGGGTCCGTACTTCTTAATTTAATTGTGGAATCAATTTTTATAAATTCATCAATAACTAAGTTCCTTTTTTTAAACAACGCTGCAAGGTGCCTGGAATCTTTTTCGGAAAGCAAGAGCTCTATTCGCATATGATTTCATCCTTTTAGAATTATTTACAGATTACTTTTATCATTGTGTGGAATTGTATATAATCAAAGATTTTCGGACACTAATATTTTGAATTTAATGAAGACTTTTCACCTTGTTGATTTAATTATAACACCTCCGTAGTGTTAAAAAACCTCATCCGAATAATAATTTACAAAATGGTATTGGTAAAAATGTTGGTGATGGAGTTTAGCAGAAGCTAAAATGAACAGGCAACAACCGCCAAATGTGGTCAAATACTTCCACAACAGCAGAATTTCACCAGGTATGGGCACATCAGGTTCCCATGCAATGATAGCAGTCTTTTCTCCTCACTTGCCAATTAACCACAACCGAATTTACAACTACATAAATACCATTTCCCCGCCAGCCGCAAACCAAAAGGCTACCCTGCCTCGGCCTGGGCGAACAACTTCTCCATCCAGGGCGTGACGGCGGCGTCTATGACCATGTGAACCCGGTCGGTTGAGCCGCGGTTCTCAAGCCAGTGCGGGTCGCTGAGACGCAGATACCAACACTCCCCTTCATTCATGACAACCCGCTCCCCATTCAGATTGAATTCCATGTCCGGGTTGGTGACCACCGGGACGTGGATGCGCACCACGCCGTCCTCAAAAGCCAGCCCGAGGTCGGTGTGCTCCTTGATCCTGGAACCTGCGGTGAGCTTCATCAAACGCGCTACCTCTGGCGCGCCCTGGAAGGCAGTCAATACCTCTTGAAAGTAAGGGCATCCATCGAGAAACGGCGTGTCGGCGAACTCCGTGGCGGTGGGGTCAGAGTAGATCATCATGACCGGATGGGTGGCGTCCGCGGGCGCGCGGAGAGGGATAACGCTCCAGGAGCCTTCGTAGTTTTGCTGGACGAAGTGATCTATCCACCCGGTCTGCTCCAGGGAAGCCAGGTCCTCTTGCAGTCTCTGGGGATCAAAGGATAATGGCAACTTTATCCGGTCTTTCATAATTTTCTATACCTCCAGTGTAGAAATAATAGTCTCAAGCGCCTGAAATCCATTCGCGACTAGATCAAAGATTGAATGAAGGCCTCTCCCTTCTGGGTGAGTTCCTGGTTGTCGCCGGGGGCGGTCAGGGTTTCCAGCAGGTCGCGGGTATATTCCTTGAGCAAATCCATGGCCTCCGGCCGACCAAGTTCCTGCCATTTTTCATAGGTCATCCGAGGATACATGTCTGGGGTGTAGTAGGCGGTGCGGACGTATTTTCGAGTTTGGGGCGCGGAGAGGAAATGCCCGCCGGGGCCGCGCTCGATGATCTCGGCCAATCCAAACGCCTCCTCATCGAAGGCGAACCCCCCGGTGAACTTGAGCGCTTGTTTGATGATCTCGTGGATGAACACCACGTTGACCGGGGAAAAAACCTTGGCCGTCATCGTATTCCCGGTGAAACCGATCAAGGCGACCTTGCTCATCAGGCTGGGCAAATGGTTCAGCCAATTGCTGTCCGAGGCCATGAAGTCTGGCCCCCAACCCATCGCCCCTCCCGAAGTCCCGGAATGGGGTATCTGGTAATGGGCCAACATCTCAGAGCAAGCGATATTGAGCAGGTAGCTGGAGGGATCGTAGAAGTTGACCATGTTCTGCATATCCAGGTAGGCAGGCAGGAAACCCAAGCTTATCGGCGTCCCCTCTTTGATGATCTGGGAGATGGTCAACCCGGCCAGGATTTCGGCGTTCAATTGGGCCAGAGCGCCCGCGGGCGTTATCGGAGTCGTTATCCCGGCCAACCCATAGCTGTTATAAATGAAAGGGAGACCACGCTCTATCGAAGCGAACATTTTATCTAGGGTCCCCTGGTTGATGACCAGGGGGGAGATAGGATTGAAATAAGGCAATATGTACGGCTTTTCGGCCAGATCGCCGGTGAGATGCTCAAGCATATCTAAAGTGGGCAGGAGGAGATCCTCATCAGAGACCAGAATCGCCAGAGGTTTATCCGTGTTGGAAACCATGTCGAGGGTGGCATATAGATCGGCAACCTTGGGATCAACATCCTGAATGATTCCGATGGTAGAGACCAGGTCAAAATTGGGCAAGGCGTGGCCCAGCCGGACCATTTTCTGCATGTGTTTTCTTGCAAAGGTAGAGGTCTCTCCAGTCATCGGGTCGAGGTAATTCAGGGTAGTGCAGCCAATCCCAAAACGAGTCCGGTCCTCTCCCATGCGGAAGGCGTGTTCGCCCCGCCGGTTGTAAATGTCAATGTGGGTTGGCGCGGCTTGGATGGCCCATTCCACCACTTCGCGCTCAAATGTCACCCGGTCCCCCTCTGAAACCTTTATCCCCTCATGACCGGTCAGCAGCTTGATGGCTCTTTCCGAATCAACTTGAAGGCCGCTCTCGGAGAGTATCTTCAATGAATGTTCATGAACCTGGCTGATCTGTTCGGTGGTCAGGAGGTTGATCTTGGGTTGAACTACGATGGTTTCGGTCACTTTTTGTTCCTCATTTAGTTTAGACTATTCTCATGAATTGATTTCGACAAGCAAGTCTCGAAGCGCCAGGGCAAGAGAGACCAGCTTTTCACGATCTACCACATCAAGGTTGTCTTTCGGCGTATGGGTAATGTTTGTTGATAGTTCCATGAATCGGTCCGAAGTGATCGCAATCGCCGGAATTTGGTTCTGCACAAAAATCATGTGGTCGCTCTGATACCAACGCTCTCCCTCAATAATATCCTCAAATGGCAGGAACGCAGACTGAATCAAGCCTGCCATCTCGTCCGGGCAATCGTATAAAGAGAAAGCTGTATTCCCCTGGACGTATCCGGCTACGTCAATGTTTATAGCCAGCGATATTCCACCCGGATAATCTTGAATTCTTTTGACATATTCCTTTTGCCCTTGTGCGCTGTAATGATCCTCCCCATTCAGAGCGACAATTTCGACCGCATTCTGATCTGGGTCAGACCCCAATAATTCCGCCAGAAGAAGGAGAACGACGACCCCGGTCGCGTTATCCAATGCGCCAGGAGTGTTATCCTTGGCGTCAATGTGGGCGCAAAGCACAATTCTTGGACCGAGATCAGTTCCCTTGCGAGCGATCACATTATTCCCCGTGGATGGGATTCGGGTGGCTTTGATTTCAAGCGAAATCTCTCCACCGGCATGTTTTGCCAATCGCTCCCCCTCTTTATCAGTCATATAGACTGACGGAATATCAAAGTCGCCATCTTCAATCAAAGGAAATGGATACACGCCGCCTGCCAATTCAGGATTTCTCGACGTGGCGGTGACGATTGCTGCCGCCCCTTTGGTCTCTAACAGGTGGATCACCCGCTTATGGTGGTCTGGATTATAGAAGGGGAAATTCTTAGGCATTAACTGTTCTTTGGCAATGTCTCCCCTCAGCAAGAGTACCTTGTCCGAAGCATCTACGATCTCCAGCGCTTCAACCGTCGATGCAACCACAAGGGGAGCGCTCACCTGGCAGCCCAAAGAATAAGGGCTTACAAAGGTCTCAAAAGATTCGCCCGTCGCGGTGAGCGTCGATCCTTCATCAACCCAGTCAATGCATTCAAAGATCGGGGATTCGGTCTGGAATCCAAAGGAAGCCGCCGCCTCGGCGAACATCTCCGTGGACAGTTGGTTTCCCCGGCTGCCAACGCGCCGGGTGGGAATCTCTATGCACAACCTTTGCAGATATTTTTCTGCTTTCTCAAGAAGGTCTTCGGGGATCATAATCGCTCCTTGTCCATGTATTATAGTCAATAATCAGGGAGCCTCCTTAGCAATAACTGTCGAGAATTCTAATAGGAAACCCGCCCAACGTACACGTTGAGCGGGTTTGATCTTCTACTTTTTCATTCTGCATTCATTGGCTGCGCCATCATCAGGGCGAAGACCCAGGAGGTTGGCCTCCGCCGCCATCTCCGGGGGGTTGGCCTCTACCGTTTCCCCCAGGCTGCTGACCGCCAAGAGCGCTGCCTGACTGCTCTGGCACCGCCCCGAGGGAGGATAAATCTTTACCCACCAGCCCCGCATAATCTGCGGAATAGCGTATCGCCCGGAAGACGGAGACAGAAGGGCCGCCGCCATCCGAGGCGGTTGGAATCACGTACTCCCAGACCAGTTCTCCCGCCGAGGCGACCTCAAAGAACCTCCCTCCCGTCCCATCGCAGATGAGGGTGTTCCCATTGGAGAGTCGCTGCGCGCCGGAGATGTGGTCGGCGAAGAAATCCTCGGGGTTGGCGGCCGCGTATTCCCAGATCGGACTATCGGGCGCGTAGGCCGCGCCTGTTGCCAGAGCATAATTCCCGGCCTCATCCACTGGGGGAGCAATCTCGACCACTGAGGAGTAGGGACGCAGCCGCCGGTCGCCGTTGTTCAAGATCAGGATATTCCCCGCCCCGGGCAGCCCCGCCTCGATCCATTGGGCGTCGTGCTGGGAAAAGAGCTGCTGGTCTTGTGACGTTCCGGCCTGATAAGCCTGGGGATTTCCCCAGCGATAGAGCAAATCTCCAGCCTGACCGGCAGCCTCCGTGGTGGAGACGCTATGGTCAATGACCCAGATCTCGCTGAAGCTGTGAACGCTGAGCAAAATCTGGTCCAGCGCTGGGTTGTAATCAATGGAATTGATGTGGTTCCAATCGCTGACCGCCCTGCCGTTGGAGTAGTTCAAGTCAATGAGTTCAGGGTGTTCGGAGACAACGCCATAATTCGCTTTGGAGGAATCGTAATCCTGCACCAGGTGATCCCAAACGTGCCATTCCCAGACGATCTGGTTGGTCGAAGGATTCACCTCGATGATGTGGTCGGGCCACAGCGAGCCGTCTTCGGGGAGCGTGTTGGGGCTGCGCCCGGCAGCGAGGGCTTCTTCAGTTGACTTCAACTCCCAGGCGATCATGAGGACGTTGCTATTGGGGAGCATTTCCACATCGTGGTGGAGGTGATAGGTATCCCCGGCGTATTCGAACGACCAGACCAGGTCGCCCTCCCAGGTGTATTCTTCCACCCGCCCGCCGATGCCGCCCGCATCAAAGACGCTCGATCTCAGGCGAGAGGTATGGAGTAGATTTCCATCTTCCAGCAGATACACCGCTTGGCCAGGTGTGCCGCCGGTTTCCCACGAGTGAACCATATTCCCGCCCTTGTCAATGAGGTAGGTCATCGTGGATTGAAGCGGGGCAAAGAGGGTATATCCTTCGTATGAGATGTCCGTGACTACTGCTGTTCCCGTCTCGCTTTGGGGCGCATTGGGTTCTAGCGAAGGCGGCGACTGTGGGGTGGACACTACGGCAGATGGCTCTGTCTCGCTGCTCGAACAGGCCGCCAGAAAGAGGCTCAACCCAAGCGCTACGCAAATTATGGGGTTTACTTTTCGAAACATGATATATACTCCTTTAAACTGCATCTAACTGGTTGTTTCTTAATATAGTCCGATGCAACGGTTAGGAGGATGTTGAGCAGATGTTAAAAGGAGGTAAAATCCCCGCCTGAAATTCCCCTATCTATTCAAGTCAAAATCCATACTAAAACCGCTCAATTTGAATCTAAGATAGTAAAGATCTTGTATAATTGATCTCTCCTCACCTCGGTGTATCCGAAACAAGGCAAAGCTTACAGAAACTGTTCTGGATACGGATCACGTGTTTTCAAGCGCACAGATTGCTTTGGCCCGGTTGGTTACAGAGTGGTTGACTGACATCTGAGAAAGGTGACTGTGATTGGCGGTAAACCCCGCGTAGAGCGGGATGGCTATGCCTTGGGCAACGCGTCGCAGAGGAACGAGTTTCTGGGGGGAGGGTTGGAAGTGGAGGAGATGACTCAGGTGGTGGATACGAAACTGTACCGGCAGAGGGTGTAGGCTGATAACGCGATAACGCATTGTACATCAAAGAACACCGTTATCCGTGTATAATAAATATCGAGAATTTTTTATGCAGTGAAGATATTGAATAAACGCTCCGTTGGGC
>CBDUUP010000263.1:0-6485 GCA_965370435.1 uncultured Anaerolineales bacterium
TACTAGTGTATACTACTCCAATTAAATAATCAGCGCCAGAATTCTCATCCCATATTTCTACCCTAGCCCATGGGATTGGCCTGGCTATACCATTCCTATCGAGGTATTGCCAATAGCCATACACTCTTACTTGGTCAACGGGAGCATCAGGTGCGTGACGGCTTTGTTTTGGCCTTCTGGTATCCGGCGGGGTCTCCAATGGAGGATGATAGTATCAATCATCCCGCTCAGCGTTGGATTCTAATGTTCCTGATGCTCGGATAACGCGCAACGGAAATTGCGTGATCGCATACTCGTCGCTGGTGCCGACTTGGAAATAAAGATGTGCGTTGCGGGCGAAAACACCTTGGCCAGACATATCGGCCGTTATCGTAATGAGCAATTCGCCTTCTTGGTCTACCCGGATGCTTGCTGTAGTCCAAAGCGTTTCGTTAGCGGCCAGACCGCCTGAAACCAGTAAATCTCCTTCGACTAGCGAGAGACTCTCGGACAAAATGATCTCAAGGCTCGTGGTAGGTGAATCAGTAAGCGCGGTCACCAAGCTATGAAGCTGCACAACTTCCCCAAGCATTGGAGCTGGGAAAATAGTTACAATAATATCCAGAGGAACCTGCGGCGCTCCACTTCCATTTTTTTGCACTCTCTCTGAACTTATGTAGAGATTGGTTGAGGCGGTCTGCGTTTTTTCGGAGGAGACCTTCCCGAGTACGGTCACAGTGATGGTTGCCAGACCTGAAATGTTTGGCTCCACGTACACCGTCCACACTTGGGATTCATGAGCAATTAGATCAATCTTCCAGGAAAGGTCTCCTTCAAGCAAGAGGACGTCATCGGGAAGGGTGACCTCAACCTTTGCGTTGGCGATGTCCATTTCGCTCTCCAGAACGATTTGAAGGGGGAGCGAACTGCTGGAGGTCTGACCTTCAAGGGTGTTGATGGTGATGTTGACCGGCAGGGTTCCATATTCTATTGGCGCTGAATACCATAAAATGAATATGAGGATCGCCAGGGTGATACCAATTGCTAGAATGGTTCGTTTGGATTTTGCGTTTAGAGATTTCATTTCTCACCTCACATTCGATAATTGAAAGAACCTGATTCTTGGGTTTGTCCCAGGGCGTATAAAAACGGCCCTGAGTTTATAGTTAGTTACGCGCATGGGTTCCTCCTGGCTGTTTGATTAGTTGTGGGTGGTGTTTTTTCGTGATGACGGCTTGCTCGGGGCACCGCCCTTCGCCTTCAAGAACAGCATATAGGATTATCAGGTCGGAGTCAAGAAAAATGGAGGGAGGAGGAATTGCCATTCCAGGTATAATACATTTTGTATAAATTTTCACGCACAAAATTGAGCATTTTCACTAATGACCGATTCACAATAGAATGGTACAATGCTCCAATTTAATAGGAGGCTGACCTTTTCATGAGCATAAGTCAATTAGCCCGGTCTATCAAAGAATCCCCCACCTTGGGATTGAACGACAAGGCCAACAAAATGCGGGCGCGGGGCGAGCCGGTCATCAATCTGGGTATCGGAGAACCCAAGAACCACGCTCCCATCACCGCTATCCTAGCTTCAACGGCCAAGCTGAACACCGGCCAGATGAAGTACGTACCCACCGATGGGCTGCTCTCGCTGAAGAAAGCCGTCATCCGCTATACAGAGGAGAATTACGGGCGGGTGGTCGCCCCGGAGAACGTCATCATCTCCACCGGGGCCAAGCAATCCCTGTACAACACGATCCTCTCCATCGTCAATCCCCAGGACGAAGTCATACTCCTGGCTCCGTACTGGGTGAGCTACCCGGAAATGGTGAAGCTGGCTTACGGCATCCCGGTGATCGTCACTCCGGAAGACGGCACCTTCCACCAGCGCATCCAGGATATAGAAGAATCCATCTCATCTTATACCCGGGCCATCATCGTCAACAGCCCCAACAACCCCTCCGGGGTGGTGTACAAAGAGGAGTTCATCGCCGAACTAGTGGAACTCTGTGAGGAGCGAGGCATTTACCTCATCTTCGACGACATCTACCACAAGCTGGTGTTCGACGGCCACAAGGCAGTCCCCGGCTTGTCGTACACCGACAAAGACATCGAAAACACCCGGGTCATCACCATCAACGGGATCTCAAAATTATACGGCATGACCGGCTTCCGCATCGGATGGACGGTCACCAACCGCAAGATGGTGGAGGTGATGACCAACATCCAGGCCCAGACCACCTCCTGCGCCTCGGCCATCTCGCAGGCAGCGGCGGAAGGCGCACTGACCGGCGCGCAGAACGTGGTGGAAAACCTGCGCCTGACCATTCAAAACCACCGGGACATTATCCTTAACGAGCTGCGCTCTTTCACCGATGTCAAGGCGCTCAAACCAGACGGCACCTTCTACGTGCTGCCCGACTTCCGGGCCTACAATAAAAACTCGGCTGAACTGGCAAACTATTTACTGGAAAAGGCCTCGGTGGTGTGCGTACCGGGCGCGGCCTTTGGGATGGAGGGCTATCTGCGGATGAGCTTCTCCGGCCCGGTGAAAGGCCTGATTGAAGGTATCGAACGGATCAAATGGGCCTTAGACCCCAACGCCCCCAATGAAATCTATATCGGCGACCGAAAGATGATAAGAGACTGGCTATGAACAACATCCTAAACATCAAAACACCCGCCCAAGACCAGGCGGCCGATCTCAAAAGTGATTTCGGGCTGCAAAGCAACGGCCTGACCAACCTCAACACCGTCTACTGGAACCTGCCCACCGAAGCCCTTTACGAGGAGATCATCTTCCGGGGGGAGGGACGCATCAGCGAGAGTGGGCCGCTAGTGGTGACTTCTGGAAAGCACACCGCCCGGGCCGCGCAGGACAAGTACGTGGTCCGGGAACCCAACACGGAGGGCGACATCTGGTGGGGGGAATACAACCGCCCTCTCAGTCCAGATATCTTCAGCGACATCTTCAGCCGCCTGCAAGGCTTCCTCCAGGGGCGGGATGTGTTCGTCCAGGATGCCTTCGCCGGGGCCGATCCCGCTTACCAACTTCCGGTGCGGATCATCACCGAATACGCCTGGCACAGCCTTTTCGCCAGGAATATGTTCATCCAGCCCAAGACTCGGGAAGACTACCGCGTCCACGTGCCGGAGTTCACTGTGCTGGGGGTGCCTTCGTTCAAGGCCTTCGAGTCGATTGACGGCACCCGCGCCAGCACCTTCATCATCCTCAATCTGGAGCAGCGCCTGTGCATCATCGGCGATTCGGGCTACGGCGGAGAACTCAAGAAGTCCATCTTCACGGTGATGAATTATCTGCTGCCGAAGGAGGGCGTGATGACGATGCACTGCTCGGCCAACCAGGGCGATGACGGCGACGCGGCCCTTTTCTTCGGGCTTTCGGGCACCGGCAAGACCACCCTCTCAGCGGACACCTCCCGGGGGCTGATCGGCGACGACGAGCACGGCTGGAGCGACGAGGGCATCTTCAACTTCGAGGACGGCTGCTACGCTAAGGTGATCCAACTCTCCCCCACCGCCGAACCCCAGATCTACGCCGCCACCCATCGCTTCGGTACCATCCTGGAAAACGTCATCTTCGATCCGACCACCCGCCAGATAGACCTGGACGACGCAGAGATCACTGAGAACACCCGGGCCTCCTACCCCCTGTCCTTCATTGAGAACGCCATCCCCGAAAAGCGGGGCGGGCATCCCAAGAACATCATCCTGCTCACCTGCGACGCGCAGGGCGTGATGCCCCCCATCGCCCGACTGAACGCCAACCAGACCATCTACCACTTCATCTCCGGCTACACCTCCAAGGTGGGCGGCACCGAGGTCGGGCTGGGCGAGGAGCCGGAGATCACTTTCAGCGCATGCTTCGGAGCGCCTTTCATGATGCATCCGCCCATCTTCTACGCCGACCTGCTGGCCCGGAAGATGGAACGCTATGGAGTGACCTGCTGGCTGATCAACACCGGCTGGGTAGGCGGACCTTACGGCGTGGGCAAGCGCATCAGCATCAAGCACACTCGCGCCCTGCTCAACGCGGCGCTCACCGGCGAACTCATGGAGGTGGAATTTTATCAAGACCCCATCTTCGGCTTCGAGGTGCCCAAGAGTTGCCCCGGCGTGGAGGATAGCGTGCTCTATCCGGCGAAGTCCTGGCCCAGCGAGGACGAATATTGGAACAAGTACAAGCAGTTAGCCACCCGCTACGTAGACAACTTCAAGAAGTTCGCTCCCGACTGCCCGCCGGAGGTATTGGAGGCGGGGCCGAAGGTTTAACGGTTACTTTGGCAATCAGGAACGCCCGGTAATAACCGGGCGTTTTTTATTGTTGCACAAAGGGATGATCTGCCTTATACTTTTAATGGAGGCTCTAAGATAAATGAACAAAGTCCCTCGAAAGTTCCTTCAACGATACGCCACCATCCTCATAGCCCTGCTCCTCGCCGTCCTCGCCTGCGACCTGCCGGGAACCCCAACTGTGGCCCCACCCGCTACCTCCCCAATCGCCCCTGTCTCACCGACCGTCACCCTCACCTCTGACTCTACACCAGTCAACACACTCACCCTCACGCCAACACTCCCCCCGCCAGCGCCTATCGAGGTATGCAATGGCGGCATACCAGCCGTCACCCTCATTGTGGATCCACTGCTGTATCTTGGCATCCACCCCAGCCTCAGCCAGTTCGAAAGCGACCTGTGCGCCGACGGCTACCGGGTGATCGAGCGTCTCTCGGATTTTGACTCTCCGAACTCACTGCGGGCTTATTTGGGGACGTTATATACGGACACCGGTGGAGACCTGGTGGGGGCCATCCTCATCGGCGACTTGCCCTACGCCTACCAGTGGGTCACCTTGTCATCAACCTTCGAAGAAGCCATCAGCTACCAGTATTACGCTGACGTAGACGGCTTGTTTGACGTACATCCAGGGACCATCGGGCCGAGCGACCATGTCTCCTATGACATACACACGGGGAATGTGGATTGGGAATTATGGATTGGAGTCTTGCCGTTATACAAAGGTGACCACGCCCAGACAGTTGCGGCTCTCAAACGCTACTTCGCAAAGAACCACGCCTACCGTATTGGCGACTACGTCATCCCCCGCGCCTTTTTGCAGATCACCGAGCACCATTCGGCGACAACGATGGCCGAGCACAACGAGATCATGGGGTTCCTTACTACCGGCACTTACGCCTGGACTCCATTCAGCAGCGGACCCAACGCATCCTTTTACTTCAACAGTACGGCTATGAGTTTGACCGCTTCACAGGGTTATGCAGCCATCTCAGCGGGTGTGGCCGATTTCACGGTCGCGGATGCTCATGGGTATTGGGGCGGGCACGGCTTGTTGGACATCCCCTGGGCGGAGACCAACCCCATCGAGACGGTATTTTTCTGGAGCAATGGCTGCGCGGTGGGGGATTTGGACCACGCAGACAATTTCCTGACCGCGGTACTCTACAGCCCCACCAGCATGGTATTGGTCGCAAAAGGGACCACCAATAACTCCGGCGGCATGGGCAACAACACCAACGGCTTTTTCGGCCACAACATTGCGGCCGGAATGTCTTCCGGTCAGAGCTTTGGAATGGCAATCGTGGGACACGTCAACGTCCCTCTGGTTTGGCCCTGGTCAGACAGCCGAGAATTCCACTTCGCCACAGCCATCGTCCTGGGAGATCCAACGCTCAGAATTCAACCCTGATATTTCAGTTGGGACTACAACGCGAAAATCCACCAAACTGCGCCCGAAGTGCAGTTTGAGAGAATTAGACAATGGAAAGAAGAACGCCCGGCTCAGGCCGGGCGTTGATTTTTTCATATAGAACTGGAACTTAGGCGTTAGTTTCCCGCCAACGGGGTCTCGCCTTCCTGGGTTTGCTGGTAATAGGGATTCTCGCCCAGGGCGTGGTCGGTGGCGTCTATCACCTGGGTGATCTGGGGGATGGCTTCTTTTATCATCACCTCGATGCCGTTCTGGAGGGTCATCCGGGACATGGCGCAGCCCTTGCAGCCCCCCATCAGCTCGACGTAGGCGGCGTCACCCTTCACATCCACCAGAGAGACGTACCCGCCGTGGCTGGCGATGCCCGGATTGACCCGGGTGTCAATCACTTCCTGCACCGCGATGGCGAGGGGGTCGTCCCATTCCTTGCGCTCCACGCCGGGCGGCACGACTGCCTGCGGGGGGACCTGGATGGAGAATCCGCCGGGGGGGCGGGTGTCATCGTAGTCCACCACCGCGCCCTGGAGCAGGGAGGCGACTTCAATGTCTATGTACACGTCGAAACCGTTACAGGGGATGACGTGGTCGTCATCGGTCTGGTCATCTTTGGACACAAAGCGGAACCCGGCCTGGACGCTGCCGGGCATTTTGTCATCTATGGATACGCGCAAAGCGGAGTTCTTCTCTTCTCTGGCGTCCAATAATTCACTGATCTTCTCTTGGGCTGGTGCGGTGATGGTGATGATGTCTTCTGTCA
>CBDUUP010000264.1:0-6466 GCA_965370435.1 uncultured Anaerolineales bacterium
GGCCAAACCGCCAGACCCGCACATTCTTCAGGGGGGCGAGCATCTTGATAACGGTTCGTTGGCTGTTGGCCGGTTTACGATTGGTGGTGAAGAGGTAAAAGATGACCGCCATCACCACCAGAGCGGCCGCGTAGTAGGCCGGTAACTTCCGCCAGTTGTCCAGATTGAGGCCATCATTGGTGAGCCATTTCAGGACACTCGGCGCGCCCAGGGTGGTCAGGGCGGCCCCCGCATTCCCGGCCCCGAATATCCCCAGCGCGGTCCCCTGGCGTTCTTTGGAAAACCAGACCGAGCTGAAGGCGATTCCCACTGCAAAAGAAGCGCCGGTCATGCCGAAACCCAGGCTGTAGAGCAGATAATCGTTATACGAATTGGCCTGGCCCAAAAGAAACATGGGGATGGCGCTCAACAGCATCAGAGCCGCATAGACCGGACGCCCGCCGTATTTATCGGTCATCACGCCCAGGGGCAGCCGCATGAGCGAACCGGTCAGCACCGGGATGCCGATTAAAGTTCCCATCTGGGCGGCGTCCCAATTGAATATGCCGTTATCCACCAGGAAGGTGACCAGAACGCCATTGAGCATCCAGCAGGCGAAGCAAACCGTGAACGCAATCGTATTGAGGGCCAGTGCGGTGTAAGATTTTGCTTTGTCATCCATGTGAATTTTTCCTTGCGCTTAGGGTGGGATTTGGATGCTGCCTTAATCCTGAGAAGTTGAACGCCGGTTCCAAATCACCACCTGGTAAGGCCGCCACAGATAGGCGATGGGGAAGGAGAGGAGATGCACCAGGCGGGTGAAAGGCAATATGGCCACCAGGGCGAATGCGCCCAGGATGTGAACCTTGACCATCATGGGCAGGTTGCTGACCAGGGCAACGTCAGGGCTGAGCTTGAGGATAGACCACAGGTAGGGAACTGCGAACCCCGCATACCAGGAGGATCCCCAGCGATAGAAAATCGCCGTCCATAGTCCGGCCACAACCTGAACCAGGAGTAGCGCAAGAAGAACTACATCCATTATGGATGTGACGGCTCGGATGCGGGCGCTGCTGAAACGCCGGAAGATCAAGGCCGCTAGTCCCCATAAGGTCATCAGGCTGAAGATCAGCCCCGCGATCTCCAGGACATACAGCCGCCAGGGAACCCCGTTCCAGGCCAGCACCGAGCGGGGGATCAGGAAGCCGATCAGGTGTCCGAGCAAGATGACCAAGATTCCATAATGCCAGGGCACCGAGCCAAAGAATAGCTGCCGGTTTTCCAGGAATTGGGAGGATAGGCTGGAATAAGAGAACCGGTTGCTGAAATAACGCACCACCGTACCCACCACAGCCAGCACGATAGCTGCGATGGGGAAGACGCCGTAAAGTAGTTGGTCGGAAGTCATCGTTTACTCCTTTAGTCACACTCGCTGGGAAGCTTGGAGGCTATCCATCTTATTACAAGCCTGCCGGGGCTGCTGAAACCTCGGGGAGAGGTTTCGTTAGGATTGGTTCGGCCTCCAGCGTCATCAAGATTGCTTGAAGCAAGTGGCGATAGGGGTTGGAACTTTTCGATTTATTGGCGAAGCTGTCGTGCATGGTGGTTAGCACGGGAATGAAGCAATCCTCCACCAATTCCTGGGCCAGAATTTCGTCAGGATCGAGGAGGCTGAAGAACCTGAACATGACCGCCAGGTGATCGGCCAGTTCGTTTTCCATGCTGAAGCCGCGCTTTTGGTATTCTTCCTGCAGCCGCACCAGGAACTTGCCCCGGTTGAAACTTTCCCCAAAGAGCATGTATCCGGCGAAGATGTAGCAGGTCGGATTCACGTCGAAGGTGCCGGTGTAAATTTCCTCCATCCGGCCCAGCGGCGTGGAGTCGACCGCGGCGGCGAAATCCTGCATCAGATCGGCTGCTTCGGGATGATCCTTCGCCAGCAAATTGGCGCAGGCGAGAGCCTGGGCAATCAACTCCGGCCCGGGGTAATCCAGCAGGTCGGCAATATGAGCGTAAATTTGCATATCCGAGGTTTTCATTACAATCCTCGCTTCGGTTTGCCGCGGAACCCCACCCCAGTCTCGGCTTTGAAGGTTTGGGGGTCGCCCATGAGTTCGACGGCGTACTCCCGGTGCATGGGCGGGATGACGAAGCGTTCGTCAAAGGTGGGCAGGGAGGTAAGGCGGAAGATCTCCTCGCAGATTTCCGGGGTCAAGCCGGTGGCTTTGAAGAGCGCGTCAACCTCGGCCTTATCCACGTCGTCCACCTCTTCAGACCGCCGGTACATGCGCACGGTCAGAAGTTTTTTGTAGGTCGATCGGATGTGGTCCTCATTGCCGGCGGAGAACAGGCTGGCCATATACTGGATGGGGGCGCGGGCCTTTTCCAGGGAGGGGAAGTATTCTTCCGCATCCACTTCATGGACTCCATCTTCAACGTAGCCCATCACCGGCAGGATGGGCGGGATGTAGAACAGCATCGGCAGGGTGCGGAATTCGGGATGCAGCGGCAGGGCTAATTCCCATTCCTTGACGAAACGGTACACGGGCGATTTTTGGGCTGATTCGATCACCGAATGGTGGACGCCGTCCTTTTCAGCCTGGGCGATCACCTCGGGATCATGCGGGTCCAAGATCAAGTCCCGCTGTCTTTCCACCAGTTCGTGCTCCGGGGCCAGGGCGTATTCCTGGATCTTGTCGGCATCATACAGCACTACGCCCAGGTAGCGGATGCGGCCAACGCAGGAATGGAAGCAGGCGGGGGCTTGGCCGCTCTCCAGCCTGGGGAAGCACAAGATACATTTCTCCGATTTGCCCGATTTCCAGTTGTAGTACACCTTTTTGTAGGGGCAGGCGGATACACAGTATCGCCAGGCGCGGCACTCATTTTGGTTGACCAATACAATGCCGTCCTCGCCGCGCTTGTACAAGGCTCCCGAGGGGCAGGAGGCCACGCAAGCGGGGTTCAGGCAGTGGTTGCAGATGCGCGGCAGGTAGAAGAAGACCATCCGCTGCATCTCGAAGAACATCTCTTGTTCCGCCTGGGTGAGGTTTTTGAAATTGGGGTCATTGGCCGCGTAGATCGGCGAGCCGCCCATGTCATCGTCCCAATTCGGCCCCGCCTCGATTTCCATCGGTTGGCCGGTGATCAGCGAGATGGGCCGGGCGGTGGGCTGGTCGTCTCCGGCGGGGGCGTCAAACAGATCGCTGTACTGGTAAGTCCAGGGTTCGTAGTAATCGTCAATGGTGGGCAGGTAGGGTTGGTGGAAAAGATTGGTGAAACCGCGCAGCTTATCGGTAGCGCGCAATCTCAAATCACCAGGCCCCTTCTTTTCCCAGCCGCCCCGGTATTTGTCCTGGTCTTCCCATTTGGTGGGATACCCGGTGCCCGGTTTGGTTTCAACATTATTCCACCACTGGTATTCGACGCCCTCACGGTCGGTCCAGATGTTCTTACAAGCGACGCTGCACGTGTGGCAGCCAATGCACTTGTCGAGGTGGAACATCATCGAGACTTGTGCGCGTACGTTCATGGTCATTGCTCCTTAACTCTCTCTAGTACTTGGGTTTGCCCGGCATCTTGCGCACCATCACGTGGGTGTCGCGGTTGACGCCTGTGGGGCCCCAATAGTTGAAGCCGTAGGTGAATTGTCCGTAGCCGCCCATCATCAGCACCGGTTTGAGCCGGGTGCGGGTCAGGCTGTTGTGTCCGCCGCCCCGCCGGTCGCCGCGCAATGGCGACTTGGGCACCGAGATGGTGCGCTCCGGTGAGTGATAATAGATGCATATCCCGCGGGGTATGCGGGCGCTGACCACCGCTCGGGTCACCACAACGCCGTTATCATTGAAGGCCTCCACCCAATCGTTATCCACAATGCCGATTTCCTCCGCATCCTGGTCGTTGATCCAGAAAGGCTCAATGCCTCGTGACAAGGTAAGCATACGAAGGTTGTCGTAATAGGTGGAGTGGATGTGCCACTTACCGTGCGGGGTCAGGTAGTTGAGGGTGATGACTTTCCCCTCGGCGTGGGATTTTTTCATGTCGCCGGAGAGCAGCGGGTCAACCTTGTTCTTGTAGGTGGGCAGGTGTTCGCCGAAGCCGATGTATCCCTCGTGGTCCAGGTAAAATTGCTGCCTGCCGGTCAGGGTGCGCCAGGGCACCAGCCGCTCGATGCTGATCGTGAAGGGCGAGTAGGCCCGTCCCTCGTTTATCAAGCCCGACCAGACCGGGCTGGTGAGCAGCCGCCGGGGCTGGCGTTGAAGGTCTTCAAAGGTCATGCTGACGCCGCGGGTCCCCTCGGCCAGGTCTTTCAGCGGCAGGCCGACCGTCTTTTCGTGGGCCTCATAAGCCCGGTAGGCGGCTTCACCGTTGGTTTCGGGGGCCAGGCGAAGGATCACGTTGGCGGCGTCTTTCACGCCATCCAGGGAGGGGTATTTGCTCCCATTCCATTGCTCCGTGGGATGGGTTTCGAGCATTTCGTCGTACATATCCTCGATCTCCCATTTCACGCCGTGCGCTCCGATGCCATTGTTCCGGGCGTTGGGGCCGAAACTGATGAATTGGTTGTACAGGTTCACGTAATCCCGCTTCACCACTTTCATCGCCGGCATGGTCTTGCCGGGGATCGGCTCACATTCGCCTTTGGCCCAATCTTTGACTTCGGACTGGGCGATCTCGGCGGGCGAATCGTGCCCCAGCGGTGAACATACCAGGTCTTCAACTGGTTCGGGCAGGTGGGTCTCGGCCAGTTTGCTGAGCCGTTTGGCGAACTCCTTGAAGATATCCCAGTCGCTGCGGGCCTCCCAGTTGGGGGACACCGCTTCGGAGAGCGGGTGGATGTAGGAGTGCAGGTCGGTGGAGTTGAGGTCGTCCTTTTCGTACCAGTGGGCGGTGGGGAGCACAATGTCGGAATACAGCGCGGAGGTGTCCATGCGGAAGTTGATGTTCACCACCAGGTCTAGCTTGCCGGTCGGGGCCGGATCGCGCCAGACCACTTCTTCCAGCATGTCCTGGCTGACTTCTTCATCGGCGATGGCGTTGGAGTGGGTGCCCAGGTAATGGTGCAAGAAATATTCGTGTCCCTTGGCGCTGGACATCAAAGCATTCCCGCGCCATATGAACCACACTCGGGGCCAGTTTTCAGGCTTATCGGGGTCCTCGGCGGCGAAGCGTAGTTCACGGTCTTTGAGCTGTCCGACCACGTAATCGATCACTTCCTGGTCGTTCTCGGCCCCTTGTTCCTTCGCGTCCTTGACGATCTCGATACTGCTGCGCTCGAACTGGGGGTAGAAGGGCAGCCAGCCCATCCGAACGGCGCGGGCGTTGGCATCCACCGTGTGACCGGCGGTGAAGGAATTGTCGCCGGTCAGCGAACTGTACTCGGCGAAACCGCCTTCGTATCGCCACTGATCGGAATGGACGTAGTGCCAGGTGGGGGCGTTCTGCAAGCGGGGCGGCCCCACCCAATCGGTCCCCATGGCGATGGTCTTCCAGATGGATACCGGGGCCAGTTTTTCCTGGCCGACGTAGTGGGCCAATCCGCCGCCGTTCTTGCCGATACAGCCGGTCAGCATCAGACCCACGATGGCTGAACGGTAGATCAAGTTGTTGTGATACCAGTGGTTGATCCCCGCGCCGATGATGACGGTGCATTTGCCGTCCGTCTTTTCGGCGGTGTCGGCGAACTGCCGGGCGAAGTTGATGATGGTCTCTTTATCGATCCCGGAGAATTTCTCCTGCCAGGCCGGGGTGTATGCGCCCTGGGCATCGTCGTAATCAGCCGGGTATGCGCCCGCCAGACCGCGGTTGACCCCAAATTGGGCCATCAGCAGGTCAAAGACGGTGGTGACCGCCACTCTACCTTCGCTGGTCTCAATGAACTTGACCGGCACTCCCCGCCGAACCACTTGATTGTTGTCGGAGAAATCTTCGAAGCCAACTTGAACGACCTCGTCGGCGTTATCGAGAAACGTCAACAGCGGGTCAATGGGCGAGCCGTCCACCCCGTCTTTCAGTTCCAGATTCCACTGGCCTTTCTCGGTCTGCCAGCGGTGGCCGACCGAGCCTTTGGGCATCTTGACGCCATCGCTGGCGGCGTCGTACATCAGGAACTTCCACTCGCCGTTTTCCTCGTCCTTGTAGCGGTCAATGGTGTTGGCCCGCAAGAAACGTCCGGCCTCATAGCCATCTTCGCTTTTGTTCAACTTGACCAAGATGGGGGTATCGGTGAATTGCTTGACGTAGGCGCTGAAGGTAGGGGTCTCTTTCTTGACGTAGTACTCGGTCAGGATGACGTGGTTGACCGCCATCCAGAAGGCCAGGTCTTGCCCGGCGTTCAAAGGGATCCACCAATCGGCGTACTTGCTCACCTGGCTGAAGTCTGGCGAGAGAACGACGAACTTGGAGCCGTTATGCCGGGCTTCGGAGATGAAATGCACGTCGGGGGTGCGGGTCATGCTGAGGTTGGAACCCATAGAGACGATGAACT
>CBDUUP010000265.1:0-6446 GCA_965370435.1 uncultured Anaerolineales bacterium
GGATACCAACCCGGCACGGTCACCGATTTTGAGATTCCCAAGAAATTTGGATTGCGGCAGACCATCGCCGATACGCTGGGGATCGGCGGGATCATGCGCGGCCTGCGCACGGTCCCGGTCTTGATGGAAATGTGCCAGGACATGGAAGAGGTCTGTCCCGACGTACACTTCTTGAACTACGTGAACCCAATGGCGATAAATTGTTGGGCGCTCAGCAAAGCCACCAAGATCAAAACCGTCGGCCTCTGCCACAGCGTGCAGGGCACCACCGGGCAGTTGGCTGAAGACCTGGGCATCCCCCCGGACGAGATTGAATACCTCTGCGCGGGCATCAACCACATGGCCTTCTATCTTAAACTAGAGCGGGACGGCGAGGATTTATATCCCCAACTTCGGAAAGTGATCGAAGAGGGGAGGGTCCCCGATTGGAACCGGGTGCGCTACGAGATGTTCGACCGGTTGGGCTACTTCGTCACCGAATCCAGCGAGCACTTCGCCGAGTACGTGCCCTGGTTCATCAAACGGGACCGCCCCGACCTGATCGAACGCTTCAACATCCCCCTGGACGAATATCCCCGGCGGTGTGAAATGCAAATCGCCCTGTGGGATGCGATGGGCGCGGAGTTGGAAGAGGATGATTTCAAGCTCCGGGTTGAGGGTGATAGCGGCGAAGAAGACTCGCAGGAAGAAAACCTGTCCATCATGGAACAGATGCTGACCGTCAAACGCAGCAGCGAGTATGGGTCGCTCATCATCCATAGCATTGAAACCGACACCCCCAGAGTGATCTATGGAAACGTCCCCAACCAGGGCTTGATTGACAATCTCCCCCAGGGATGCTCGGTTGAAGTTCCTATACGAGTGGATAAAGAAGGCCTCCACCCCACGCCTGTTGGCAGTCTGCCGCCCCATCTTGCGGCCTTGATACAGACCAACGTCAACGTGCAGGCCCTGACGGTTGAAGCGGCTCTCACCCGCAAGCGAGAGCACATCTACCACGCCGCCATGCTGGACCCCCACACCGCCGCGGAACTGGATCTGGACCAGATTTGGGCGATGGTGGATGAACTTATTGAAGCGCACGGGGATTGGCTGCCGGAATATGATTAGGGCGGTGGGCAGGCACAAGGCCTGCCCCTACCAGTCAATATCGTAGGGGTGGGGCTTGTCCCCACCCGATTTTCTGGCGGTATCTTCCCTTCGATATCCAGGCACAAGCCTGCCCACCATTGGAATAAAAAAAACCCTGGCATCACCAGGGTTTCAGCGGAGAGGGTGGGATTCGAACCCACGGTGGCCCTAAGACCACAACGGTTTTCGAGACCGCCCCAATCGTCCACTCTGGCACCTCTCCAGTTTGCGTTCAGGATTATACTAAACAATTAGGATTTTCGCAGTTTTTCATTCTAATTACAAATTAATTATCCGTTGGCAGAGAGCGGAGGATAGATAATAGAGAATGGATAGTAGAGAATAGAAATTCGAGATTGGAAATATTATCAGCCAATATCACCTTAGCAACCATACTATTCACCATTCTCTATTCACGAATCTCGAATTCTCGGACTACGCCATAATCCTAAGAATCTAGATCTCCACCGTGGAATGCAGTTCCGGGAATTGCAGGTTGGTCATGCCGTGCTCGGCCAGTTTCGCCTTCAAGCCGTCGGCCCCGCGGGGCTCCCCATGCACCAGGAAGATTTGCTTGGCCCGGTCCTTCACCCGGAGGGCGTATTCCACCAGGAAGCTCTGCCCGGCGTGGGCTGAAAAACCGCGGATTTTGGCAACCTGCGCCTTGAGTTCGTACACTTCCCCATAGACCTTGATCTGCTTCACTCCCTCCGCCAACCGCCGTCCCAGGGTGTGGGGCGCTTGCCAAGAGACGATCAAGACCGTATTGCGGGGGTCTTCGACGTTGTGGCGCAGGTGGTGGAGGATGCGCCCGGTCTCCGCCATCCCGGAGGCCGAGATAATGACCATCGGGTCTCTACGAAGATTCAGGGCTTTGGATTCTTCAACCGAGCGGGTGTAGGTCAAGAGGTCAAAACCCAGAGCGGCCTTGTGCTTATCCGAGCGGATGAACGCCTGGGTCTCTTCGTCGAAGCTGTCGGCGTGTTTCCGAAAAACGTCGGTGACGTTCACCGCCAAGGGGCTGTCCACAAAGACCGGCGCTTGGGGGACCTCGCCCTTATCCATCATCTGGTGCAGACAGTAGACCAATTCCTGCGTGCGTCCCACGGCGAAGGCCGGGACAATGACTTTGCCATCCCGCTCCAGGGTTTCGGCCACCACATCGCGCAGTTCATTGTAGGCATAGGTGTGTTCGGCGTGGGGCTTGTCGCCGTAGGTGGATTCCATCAGTAGGTAATCCACTTCGCTGGGCATGACCGGGTCGGGTATCAAGGGCAGATTGCAGCGGCCGATGTCGCCGGAGAACCACAAGCGGAACTTCCGCCCCGCCTCCTCAATGTCCAGCACGACCGCCGCGGAACCCAGAATGTGCCCGGCATCCACCAGGTGCGCCTCCACACCAGGGATGGGATTGAAATGCTCTTTATAATGAAGGGTGTGGAAGTATTGCTTCACGCTGGCGGCGTCATCTTCAGTATAGAGCGGCTCAAGGAGAGGTTCTCCCCGCTTCAGGCGGCGCTTATTGATATATTTAACGTCAGATTCGTGGATGTGGCCTGAGTCACGCAGCATGACGTCGGCCAGGTCTGCGGTGGCGTGGGTGGCATAGATTGGCCCGGTATAGCCGTGTTTGACCAGATGGGGCAAGTTTCCGCTGTGGTCAATGTGGGCGTGAGAGAGGATGACCGCGTCCAGTTTGGCGGGGTCATAATTGAAATTACGGTTGCGGCGGTTGGCTTCTTTTCTACGTCCCTGGAAGAGGCCGCAATCCAATAAGAGACGATGGCCGTTGATCTCCAGCAAATGCTGGGATCCGGTAACAGTCTGTGCGGCGCCATTAAAGTGGATTTTCATGGTGGTCTGACTGGTTTGACTGGTCTTAGTAGTCTAAGTGGTCTTGGTGGTCTCGTAGTCTTCGTTTCACGTAAACTGGGCACTATAAGAACCCAAGAAAAACTTCATTCGTATTGTTTTTTCGTCCTTCCCTGTTTCCTTGTTTACTTGTATACCTGTCTACCCCTTCCCCTCCCCCCTACCGCATCACCCGCAAAATTTCTTCGCCATAATGCTTAAACCGGTAAGGGACTTCTTGCATAACCTGCTGAAGTTCTTCCCTCCCCGCCGGGTTTTGGCGAGCCAGGGTGTGCATCAGATCACGGGGCAAGACTACGTCGGATTCGACCTCCATCTGGCGGGCGGTTCTCTTGCGCCAATTGCGCAGTGAGTCCAGCCGATCTATGAAATCATCATCGGCGCGAGTGTGCCGGGGGCGCTTGGGGGGGTTGGCCCCCATTCCACGCCGGACGCAGGCCAACAACCGGTGGGCATGGCGTTTCATCTGGCCTCGAGACATGCCGGGCAATTCAGATAATTCGGTCTCGTCTTCCGGGAGGACTTCGGCTATCGCCATGAGGGTCTTATCCCCGATGACCTTGAACACCGGGCGGTTGCGAGATTGAGCCACTTGCTCCCGGTAGCGGAAGAGTTCAAACAGCGCCGCGATTTGTTGAGGACTGAGATCGCGAACCCCGTTTTTCCGCCAGAGGCGTTCCTCCAGGGAGGGCAGTTCGGGTTGGTTCACCCGGCAGGCTCGGATAAAATCCTCTTCCGCCAATGGCCATCGGTCACAGGTCTCCAGCTCCTTCTTGAGTCGTTCGTGGAGCGGGATCAGGTAATGGGTATCCAGCCGGGCGTAAGCCAATAAATCGGGCGGCAGGGGACGCTGGCCCCAGTTGGCCCGTTGGTAGCGTTTGTCAAGTTTGACCCCATAAACGTTCTCCAGGATGGAACCCAGCCCCACTTTCTCGCGCCCCAGAATGCGGGAGGCCACCATCGTATCAAAGAGGTTGGCAAATTCAAAGCCATAATCCCGCTGCAAGCAGATCAGATCATACTCGGCGGCGTGGAAGACCTTTTCCACCGCGGGGTCGGCAAAGACCGGCCCCAGCGGAGAGAGATCCTCCAATTCCAAGGTATCTATCAGGTAATCGGCCTCTGGGGTGGAAATCTGGATCAAGCAGACCTGCTCCTTGTAGGCAAACATGCTGTTGGATTCGGTATCCACAGCTATGACAGGCTCGCGGGAACAAGCCTCCGCCAGACCCTTGAGGGATTGATATTTCGTGACGTAGACGGGGTCGGGTAATTGTGCCATGGGTAGGGTTATTATAGCGTACTTTAGGAGGGTGGGGATTGGGCAACTAGGTAATTGGTATATAGGTATACAGGTAAACAGGGAACAAGGACGGTTTGCCAGGAACTTCCGTGGCATACCTGTCAATGTATTTACGGGAACTTTAAGACTACTCAGACCAGTTCGACCAGTCAGACTACTCCCAATTGACCTCTAGAGCCTTCTCTGCTATCATCTGCCTGCATTGGAACATATCCATGAGGAGACACATTCAACATGACAAACAAAAAGCCTTCATCCAGCCCCTGGAGCTTGCAGAAAAAACTGACCCTGGGAGGTTTGGGCATCATCTTTGTTATTGCCATATTTATTTTCCGAAACGAACTGGCCGTTATTTATAAAGGCTTTTCAGCATCCCGTTCTTACAACGCGGTCTGCTCGTCGTCGGATTCGAGCTGGGAATGCGTCGCCGCGGATAGAGAGGTGCGTCTGTTGAGCATCAGGAGCAGCGACAACAGTCTATGGGGCATTTTGGGTGAAGCCATATTCGGTTATACATTGGACGCCGGACAAAATAATTATACCGCCCTCAATCCCTCGGATCAATTTTCGGGGCACATTTTGCATAATTGCCCGGCGGAGAAGATCTGGGTTGACGCTCTGTATGATTCAGCCACCGGCGTGAGTCAAACAATCGTAACTTACAATTTGGAAATGGGGATTTGGGACTTGAATATTCCCGAACAATATCCCCTTCTTGAAGGGCCTGCCCAATGGGGATGCACCACCTCCCGGGATAGCTCGGTGATCTTCTGGCACGGGAATTGGGTGGGACGGTTTGACGGACTGGAATGGACTCAATCTACCATAGACACACAGGCGACCATTGTCCGGTTCAGCGAGGACGAGGCTGGGGGTCTTTGGGCGCTGACGGATGAGGGAGATTTTTACCGCCGAGACGAAAGTCTCTGGTCTTTGTTTGGCCGCATGGCGGGGCCGAGCTTTGAAAGCGGGGTCTATACCTATCGTTTCGAGGTTCAAGGGGAGGTCCTGTGGTTTTTGTCCCAGGATAAACTGTACCAATGGCAGCTTGACGGCAGCAACTCAACCGCAGAATTAGTTTACACTTTCCCGCAAAGCGAAATCGCCAGGGGAATTTACGAAGATTCGGAGGGCGTCCTCTGGCTGGTCTGGCCTACAGGGATGAGCGTCTATGCCAACCATCGTCTCACCGAATTTGAACTGCCCAAAGGCGTTTCCACGATCACCGGCGCGGCCTTCGATCATGACCTGCAAAGACTCTACCTCGCCACCGACGTGGGCATCTTTTACATGGATGTGGGACAAACCATAAACCAGTTCAACTAGGGAACTAGTTTACCGGTTTCCACTCTTACATTCCTCCAACGGCGCGCTAACGCTTTTCTTGCACTGGGGCGGTATCCTATAGGAGCGGTTTACTGTGAAGGCCGCTCAACTATCTTTTAGGAGGACCCCCATGTCCAAAATTATCGGTATAGATTTAGGAACCACCAACAGCGCGGTGGCCGTCGTGGAAGGCGGCGACCCCACGGTGATCTCCACCGCGGAAGGCGGGCGGCTCTGCCCCTCCGTGGCAGCTTTCAACAAGAACGGCGAACGCCTGGTCGGGCAGACCGCCAAGCGCCAGGCTGTCATCAACGCGGAGAACACAGTCTACTCCATCAAGCGATTCATGGGCCGCCGCTATGATGAAGTTGAGACCGAGCGGGGGATGGTGTCTTTCGAGGTTATCAGCGGCCCGGCGGGGGACGCCCGGGTGAATATCCCTCTCAACGGAAAAGAATACAGCCCCCAGGAGATTTCCGCAATGGTCCTGGGAAAACTCAAGACCGACGCCGAAGCCTACCTGGGCGAAACAGTCACCCAGGCCGTCATCACCGTACCCGCCTACTTCAACGACAGCCAACGCCAGGCCACCAAAGACGCCGGGAAGATCGCCGGGCTGGAGGTGCTGCGCATCATCAACGAACCCACCGCCGCAGCCCTGGCCTATGGCCTGGACAAGAAAGCCAACGAGACCATCCTGGTCTTCGACCTGGGCGGCGGTACGTTCGACGTCAGCATCCTGGAGGTCGGGGAGGGCGTGATCGAGGTCAAGTCCACCAACGGCGACACCCACCTGGGCGGCGACGACTGGGAC
>CBDUUP010000266.1:0-6416 GCA_965370435.1 uncultured Anaerolineales bacterium
CGGCGGCCAGCATATCGGAGGTTGCATGGATGGGCTGCATGGAGGCGATAACGTCAAGTTCGGCCAGACGGGTTAAATCGTCGGGATGCAGAAGCTGGACGTGCTCGATGCGGTGGCGCAGGGGAGGCAAACCTTGTTGACGCTCATACTCCCGCAATTGGGCGTATGCGGCCAGGGTTTCGTGGTTGGCGCGATCGCCGATAGCGTGGACGGCCATGCTGAGGCCGCCATCGGCGGCCTGGCGGGATTTCTCGAACAACTCCTCGCCGTCCATGAACAGCATCCCGGTGTTGTCGGGTTCGTCGTCGTAGGGTTGGAACATGGCGGCAGTGTGCGGCCCCAGAGCGCCGTCCATGAAGGCTTTGACAGACCCGATACGCAGCATGTCGTCGCCGAAGCCGCTCCGCAGGCCCACTTCCAGGGCTTGTTCCAGGACTTCTATGGGGATGCTTTTGGTGACTCGCAGCTTCAATTCGCCGCGCAGGTGAAGGTCTTGGAGGGCGGCGAAACAATCTGGCTGGTCGAAGTCATGCACCCCGGTCAGGCCTACTTTCCAGAGGTTGGTCTGTGCTCCTTGGAGGGCCTGGACGATTTGCTCGCCGGTGGGTTGGGGGAGGATGTCGAAGATCAGGGACGAGGCGGTTTCGAAGAGGATGCCGGTCGGCTCTCCGTCGGGGCGGCGTTGGATGGCTCCGCTGAAGGGGTCGGCGGTTTGGGCATTGATGCCCCCTGCTTTCAGCGCGGCGGTGTTGGCCCAGGCCGCGTGCAGCGACTTGGCGGTCAGGAAGACGGGGTTGTTGGGGGCGATCTGGTCCAGGTCGGCGGCGCTGCCGAAACCTTCCGGCCAGTCGTTCTGGTTCCAGCCGTGGCCCAGCACCCATTCGCCGGGCGGGGTGTTCTGGGCGCGTTCTGCCACCCGCCGCAGACATTCCTCCCGGGTTTCGGTCTCGCAGTCCACTTTTTGCAAGCCCAGAGCGTAGTGGGCCAGGTGGATATGGGCGTCCACCAGGCCGGGGATCACGGTCCGGCCTCCCAGGTCTAGGGTCTCGCCGCGCCCTTTGAATTGGGTCAAGCTGGTTTGGTCGTCGCCAATCGCCAGGATGCGCCCCTGAAAGATCGCCAGGGCGGCGGCAGTGGGTTGGTTTTCGTCCAGGGTGTAGATCTGGGCATTGTGCAATATGCGCATAGCCGTTCCTTGTGTGAGGGTGTTCATTATCCTACTTCCAAACTATCTTCCCCCGATATCAAATGCTTTCGATAAAATTCTTGCCTGGATACTCCCGTTTGGTCGCGCAAGTCGTATAGCTCCTGGCGGGAATTGACTTGTACCTCGTGCTCCAGGGTCGCGGATTGCATCCAGGCCACGCTGCCGCCCACACCGTTCAGGGCATCCTGGATGCGCTGTTGGTACCCGAAAAGCAATGGCTCTGGTAGATTATCAGGAGAGAAATAATCAACGGCTATGGTTTCCCCTTCTTGGGTGCGCAGCGCGCCGCCTAGAGGCTTGGCGGCGAAGAGGACGACGTGTATGTCATTGAATAGACCCAGCCGGGAGTAAACGCCCACCAGCCGGGTCAGTTCCACTTTCAGCCCGGTCTCTTCTCGGGCTTCCCGGATGGCGGCTTGGGCGGCCGACTCCCTGGGATCCACGACCCCGCCGGGCAAGCACCAAACCTCGAAATCCTCGCGTTGGGTCAACAATATCGTACCGTCTTGAATGATGGCGACAGCAGCGCCGAAAATGACCATTTAGCCTCCAATGAAAATTGATTTGGCTGGAATCATTGACCCCAGCGCTTTAATCCAACTCCCCCAAGAATCGCTCGATCAGCCCGTTCAACTCTTCGTCCGAATAGTAATAGATGACGATTGCGCCGCCCTTCTTGCCGTGTTTCAATTGGACCTTAGTGCCCAGAGTCGAGCGCAGGCGTTCTTCCATCTCCCGGATCTCGGGGGGCGGGGTAGATTTGGGCGGGGCGGTCTTTTTCTTGCCTTGCAGCTTGCGCACCAATTCTTCGGTCTGGCGAACGTTGAGGCCTCGGAGGAGAACCGTTTGCAGAGCCGCGTTCTGGGCTTTGGCGGAGGACAGGGCTAACAGGGCGCGGGCGTGGCCCTCCCGGATGTGGCCTTCCATCAATGATTCCTGAGTTTTCTTGGGCAGCTTGAGCAGGCGCATGGTGTTGGTGACTGCCACCCGGCTCTTGCCGACTCGTCCGGCGATGTCCTCGTGGGAGAGGCTGAATTCGTCGGCCAGTTGGCGGTAGGCTTCGGCGGTTTCCAGGGGGTTGAGGTCGGCGCGCTGGACGTTCTCGATCAGAGCCAGTTCGATGAACTGCTGTTCGCTGGCCTCCCGCACGACGACGGGCACCTGGTCCATCCCCGCAGTCTTGGCCGCCTGCCAACGGCGCTCCCCGGCGATCAGGGTGTATTGCCCTTTTTCTTCGCCCTGGGTGACGATGAGGGGCTGGATCACGCCATGCTCGATGATCGAGGCAGCCAGTTCGGCCATTTTCTCCTCGTCAAAACGCTCCCGGGGCTGGCGGGGGTTGGGCTGGATGTCCTTGACGGGGACTTGGGTCACGCTGCCGGGGGGCAGCGCGCTTTCGCTGGGAGGGATGAGGGCGTCAAGGCCTCTGCCGAGGCCGGGTTTACGGGCCATGTTTGTACTCCGGTTTGTCTTTGGGATTGATAATGTGAATTAGATAGACCCAATCATTCTTGGGCATAGACCAACTGTGCCTGCTCCAGCATGTCCTCTTTGATAAGCGGATTGATAAACCCAATGGTCACCAGGTCTATTTTTCGGTTACTCAGTATTGCGGACAGTTCTTTCTCGATTTCCCACAAGGTGAAGAAACCGGGTGTGTGTTGGGGGATAAAGTCAACCAGAACATCAATATCGCTTTGGGCGTCAAAGCCCTCATGTAAAATAGATCCAAACAGCGACAATTTTCGGATGTGGCGTCGTTTGCAGAAAGCGGCAATCTCTTGTTGATCGAATGATAAGGTCGTCGGTAATGCCATAGGTTACTCCTGAGTCTCAGGAACCGGCTTCCCGTCCCCTTCCAGGACTTCCCGCGCCAGCCCGGCGTAGGCTTTGGCGCCGGTGGATTGGGGGTCGTAGGCCGAGATGGGGATGCCGTGGGAGGGGGCTTCGGCCAGACGCACGCTGCGGGGGATCACATGGTGCATCACTTGGTCGGGGAAGTGGCGGCGCACTTCGTCCACCACGTCGCGGGAGAGGGTGGTGCGCCCGTCGTACATGGTCAGCACCACACCCCGCACCCGCAATTTTGGGAAGATGGCGCTGCGAACCCGGTCTATGGTTTGGATGAGTTGGCTGAGGCCTTCCAGGGCCAGGTACTCGCACTGCACCGGGATGAGCAGACCGTCCTGGGCGGCTAACATGCCGTTGACGGTCAGCAGTCCCAGAGAAGGCGGGCAGTCTATGAGCAAGTAGTCGTATCGCTCGGCGATTGGCTCTAAAGCTTTTTTCAGGCGGCCTTCCCGGTTGAGCAGGCCCACCAGTTCCACCTCGGCGCCCGCCAGGGCGGGGGAGGAGGGCAATATGGATATCTTCAAGCGGGGGTTGTGGAGGATATTGGGGTTGCTGTCCGAATCGGTGAGCAGGGCTTCGTAGATGCCGTTTTGGACGGTTTGTTTATCAATGCCCAGCGAGGAGGTGGCGTTTGCCTGGGGGTCCATGTCCACGATAAGGACGCGTTGGCCGTAATAGGCCAGGTAAGCGCCCAGGTTTATGGCGGTGGTGGTCTTCCCGACGCCGCCCTTCTGATTGACGAGGGTATATATTTTAGCCACGGGTTATAGAGCCTCGGTCATGGTATCGTAGATCTCGTCCTGGGTCGGAATACCATCCAATCCGGGCCGGGTGATTGAAAATGCGGCCATGCGGTGGGCGAAGCGGATCGCCTCGACGGGGTCATGGGATGCGTGCAGGCGGATGAAAAATGAGGCCGCGAAAATGTCTCCCGCGCCGACCGGGTAGCCGGGGCTAGCGCTGTTTGGCTGGGGGATGAACTCCATTTCCCCATTCGTGTATAGGCAGGCGCCTTCCTCGCCGTGGGTGACCACCAGCAACCGAGTATAAGCGGCCATAGCATCAATGCGGCTCTGGTCTTTCAGCAGGTCTTCTTCGCTTATCACCACCGCGCTGGCTTGCTCTAGCACATAGGCGGCCTCGGGCCATTCGCCGAAATTCACCTTGCCATCCGCCCCCCACTCTCGCAACCAGCCCTGGGGCGTCAGCCCGACCAGGGCGTCGGGGAATTGGCGGGCTAGATTGGGGTCCACTTCCTGGGCGACAGGCCCTAGATGGACGATGGGGGCGCTGCGCCAATGGTCGGGGATCAGGTTGGCGCTGAGGCTGGGGGCTGCGTGATGGATGACTTGCCGACGGCCTTCAGGGGTTTCGATGTTTTCGAAGGTGGTGGATCGCTCGGCCAGCAGGTTGGTGATGGGGATGCCTTCCAACTCGCCCAGAGGGAGATCTTCACCCCATGATGTGACCACGCCCACCCGCAGCCCTAAAGCGCGGGCAGTGAGGGAGGCGTAGGCGGCGGTGCCTCCGATCTGGGGGCCGTCGGGGGACAGGTCACGGGTCAGGTGGCCGATGGCCAGGTAATCGATGCTGGAAGGGGGAGCGGGAGGGAACATACCCGAATTATACCTTATTGGAAGGAGGAGAAGAATAGGGTAATTGTACGGTTGGGCACGAGGCAAGTTGCAAGTAGGCAAGGTGCAAGTGGCAAGTGGCAAGTATGCAAGTGGCAAATTGCATGTAGGCAAGTGGCAAATTGCATGTAGGCAAGTTGTTCGTTGGAGGATAGACAATTTACGCGAGGCCTTGGAATGAGTTTAGGGTTGTCAAACCTGTGGGAGGGTAGGTTTCTCGCGCTGAACCGTACCTTCTTGCAAACCTGCTTAATTGCTACCTGCACACTTGCACACTTGCCTACTTGTTTACCTGTTCCTTGTCTACCTGTTTCCCTGTCTACCTCCAAAGAAAAAAAGGCAGCGCAAAAACGCTGCCTTTCCATATTTCACGTACCCCAATACTGGAACTAGGTGGGGATAATGGCAACCTTGCGGCGGGGATCTTCGCCGGCGCTCTCGGTTTCCACTTCGTCATTCTCTCGCAGTTCAATGTGGATAATGCGTCGCTCGCTGGCCGACATGGGTTCTAATACCTGGCGGCGTCCTGATTTGATGGCCTGGTCGGCCATGCGGTTGGCGAGTTTGCGCAGGTTCCGCTCCCGGCGAACCCGGTAGCCTTCCACGTCCACCATGAGCGGGACGGCCCGGTTCAGTTCTTTGCCCAGGATGAGCTTGGTGATGTATTGCAGGGCGTTGAGGGTTTCGGCGCGGCGGCCAATCAAGATGCTGAGATCGTCACCGGTGATGTCGACGATAATGGGAGCGAAGCGATAGTCGGGGTCTTTCTCGCCGTAGCTGGCTGTGACTTTGGTCTCCACGCCCATTTTATCCAGCAGTTCCTCCACGGTCTCACGAGCGATGTTTAGGACATCTTCTTTGTCCTCTTCAAGGTCGGCTGGCTGGGCGGCGGATGTAGGTTGGGATTCGGCTTCTGGGTCTTTCACGATCAAGCGGACACGGGCCTGGCGTCCTCCCAGGCCGAACAGCCCGCCGCCCCGGCCCTCGTCGAGCACTTCCACGTCCACGGCTTCTTGTGGAAGGCCGAGATCGGCGAGGCCTTTCTCAATGGCTTCTTCTATGGTAGGGGCAATTACTTCTAGGGTAGCGCGTTCATCGTTCATGGGTAGCCTCTCACTAGATAAAGCAATGATAACAAAGTTCTATGATGTCTTCTGGGGTTCTTTCTTGCCGGGCAGCAGGTTGCGCCAGTCGAGACGGCCCATCAGGGCGTATTGGATGATGCCGACGACGTTCCCGGCCATGAAGTACAGGGCCAGACCGGATGAGTACTGCCAAGAGAGATAGCCGATGAAAAGGGGCATGTAAAGGCTCATCATTTTGCCCATTTGGGCGCCCTGATCGCTGCCGCCGGAGGACATCGGGGTTGAGAGTTTCATTTGCAGGTAGGAGGTGATGAAGACCATGATGGCGAGCAGGGAGATGCCATAGCCTGCAATGTAGACGCGCTCTGGCTGGCTCAAATCCATCCATAGGAAGCGGCTGTTGAGAGGGATCAGCGCGGCCACGTTGGGGAAGAAGGAGTAAATGTGGCGGGCGAAATCCATCAGTTGGATGGGGGTGGCGGCCAGGGCGCTGGTGATGGCGCCGTACATCCCGATGATGATGGGGAACTGGATGAGGGTGGGCAGGCAGGAGCCAAAGGGATTGATCCCCTCTTCCTGGTAGAGCTTCATCTGCTCTTGGGACAGTTTTTCGCGGTCGTCCTTGTATTTTTTCTCGAT
>CBDUUP010000267.1:0-6407 GCA_965370435.1 uncultured Anaerolineales bacterium
GTTGACTTTTGAGGAATATATACTTTATGAAGATCAAGACCCAGGCAAGTTGTCTGGCGTTCAAGCAAAGCCCTCCGCACGCCGTGGGTACTGATTCTATCGTACCCCTCTGTCAGTGTGGTCACCAAATCAGAAGCGTGATACTGGCGATATTTTTCGTTGGTATTTATTTCATAGACACCCAGAGCGCTGTCTTTGCCACCGCTCCAAGAGAATGCGATTTTCTTGTTCATGAGTAGACCTCCTAAACCATATTAGAACTTTAGTGAGTGCAAAAAAGAAATCAATATCGTTGTTTGCACATCAGGGAAAAATTTCATCAGAAAGAGTGAAATAAATCGTGGCCTAATGGTTATGGACATAAATAATTTTATAGAAAAGTCATCACAGCTATCTGATTTCGTTCTTGATCCATATAAGTGATGAATGTCTCGAAGGACCAAGCGCTATTCGGTTCTTGGCATTATTCTTTTCAGCTACTCTTGCTAGCCAATAAGATAACATCCATCTCCTTTTCGGTAGCCTGGAGACGTTGGAATTGTTTTTCTGATAGATCAGCGCGTTCAAGCTGCGGGGATGGTTTCCATTCAACTTCCCGTGTACCTGACTTTGCTCGAATAGGGTCATAGGCAATTAAGATAAGATCCATCTTTTCTTCACACTCTTGCAATTGCTTAAATTGCTTTTTCGAAAGTTCTGCCAGGTAATGTATTGGTTCTAGTGCAATAATCAAATTCCCCAATGCTGCTTCCAGCGTGCGCAACTTCCCTAGGTGTTCCTGGCTCAATTGGGCAATTTTCACCTTAGCGATTGTCATCCTTTCACCTCCTTAATAACACATAGTTAGGGTTTAGAATCATCCAAAAAATATTTGGACTCTGTTCTGCATATCACCATACATGCCTCCTATTATGTGTATTCAGCTTAGATTCCAAAGCAGTGTTGAGGAAATTAGCAAAAACAACGTCACTAACCTCCCATGATGTAAATGGCGTTGTTTTTGGAAGTCTTACAAATCTTATCTATATTATATAGGAAATAGGTTGGCGAGTCAAGTTTTTCGCAGCAAAAAGAACAATCTATTTGCCCGGCTCTTTCAGTTCTTGGGCGGCATCACCGAGTGGCTGCTATCTTCCCTCACTCTCACTTCCCAAAACACACAGCCAGCACTTCCATCAGGCTGATGTAGCCGACCAGGCGGTAGCGCTTGTCCACCACGGGGAGACCGTCCAGGTGATATTTGTGCATGAGGTGGAAAGCGGTTTCGAGGGTGTCTTCCATGTGGACCTGCACCGGGTCGCGGATGATCTCGGCGGCGATCTGGGCCTGGCCTTTGCGGGCGTAGCGGAGGGCTTTCTCATAATCCTGGGGGTTGCCCAGGAACTCCTCCGGCAGCACGCCGATCATGGTGGCGTCGGCCAGGGATAGCAGGTCTAGGGTTCCCATCAGCCGGTTCTCGGTGTTGACCACGCAGACCACCGGCACCTGGGGATGGGCGATCAGTTCCCGGACCACCTCTTCCAGGGGGGCGTTCATTTGCACCACGGCGGGTTTCAGTTTCAGGGTATCCACGATATCGGAGACCGGAGCGCTCCGCATGGCTGATAGACTCTCAACCCGCTCCTCCCCGACGTGGGATTTCAGGTCTTCGTAGAACCACTGGGTCAGGTTGGCGAGGCTGCGGTCTTCGGGGAGGGGAGCCGCTTCGGTCTCTTCCTCGGCGGCGGGGGCCGGGGCCCATTTCTTCAGCCCGGTGATCTCTCCCACCGGCAGGGTGAAGAGAATGCCGCTGTGGGGGCGGTCGAAGCCCTTGACGACCTTGTCGGCTTCGGCGATAGCTTGCTCGAGGAGTTCCTCGCCCTCGATCAGGCATAGGAGGGTTCGCTGCTGGGAGCGGCCCTGCTCGAACAGGTTGAGCAGCCCCCCCAGTCCGCTGCGCCGCGCCCAACTGGCGGCCATGTAGCCGCCCATGCTGGGCAGGATGGTGGCCCCCACGCCGATCTTACTCCAGGTGTCTATGAGGTCGGGCAAGCGGTCGGCGTCGTGCAGAATGACGACAAGCAGGGTGGTCATGGTATTGTCTCCGGGGAAGTCATTGTGTTTACAGGAGGTATGCTATCAGGCGGTGGGGCGTGAATGGATAACTCGTGAATAGAGAATGGGGAGTAGAGTGCGTTTTCCATTCTCCATTCTCTATTCACGAATATCAACGATCCATAGGCAACGCTATTCTCCCACTTCAAGCTTCTTGCCCTTCTCCCGGTACCAGACCAAGGCGGCGGATAACACCGCGCCGAGGATCAGGGCGGCCAGGTCATCTGCGGGGCCGAGGATGACGTCGGGCATGATGGTGTAAGCTCCGGCCAACACCGCGGGGATAGTGACCGTCAGCCAGGAGTAATCCTGGATGGTGATGAACATGTACAAGGCCAACGCTAGGAAGAATAACAAGCTGCCCAGGCCCAATGTTAAACCAACTCGGAACTCCCAGCCGATCCATCCCCCCAGGAAGGTGAGTACCGAGAATACGATCGCGGCGAATAAGGAGAACACCCCTAGACAAGAACGTGCGCCATCACCCATGTTGCTTACTCCTCGTATAGTTCAAGTGGATATTGCTGCCATTATGACAAAGATGCTGTCTCTGGTCAAGCGGTTGGGCGGTTCGATAAGGGTATGGTGGATGGATGGGACGCAGATAAACGCTGATTGACGCTGATTTTTTGTTGACCTGAAGTTCAGGTTTGGGCATTGCATTGCGTCTGGCCGGAGCTATTCGTCCTCCGGGTCTTTGGAGCCATCGGGAAGGGACATCTGGTAGGTGTCGTCAGGAGCCTCGGGGTCAATTTTACGGGGCACGATCTTGCCCTCCTCAATCCCGCCCAGGTTGTTGATGTTATCGGTGATGGTTGGCAGGGTATAGTCTTCCATGTCCTCTCGGATCTGCTGGGTGTTGAAACGCAGCACCCGCCATCCCACGGTCTTCAAATCGTTGTCGCGGAGATTATCCTGGGCGGCGCGTTGGGGGGTGGCGTGCCAGGAATCGCCGTCGGTCTCTACGTCCAGTTTGCCGGAGGCGCAGTAAATGGCGAAGTCCAAAAGATAATGATTTTTTTTGACCTGAACCAGTTCCTGCCTTTCAGCGAGGATGCGTAAACGCTGAAATTCAGCCCACAGGCGATTTTCCAGCGGGCTTTCATCAAAGAGGTCGTTGATCTCTATCGCCTGGATGAATTTTTCCCAGGTGGTGGGGATAAAGAGTATCCGCCGCCAGCGACGGCTGATGATGGGCTGGGGAAGCCGCTGCAAAGGGCCTAGGATAAGTTGATAGTAGCGGCGTTCGCTTTTCTCGCCGGGCGGTTCATCCGGGAAGAGCTGCCCCCGGAGCGCCTCCCGGATCTCCATCACTTCAGCGTAGTATTTGACCGCGTACTTCTCCCGGCCAAAGACCTGGGTCTGGTAGAACGCCAGCCATTTGGGCGGCCAGCGATCTTTCATGAACCTCCCCACGCTGCTCACGGGGATGCGATACCACTGCCGCTCTCGGACAATGGCAAAATCCAGCAGGTTGTTGATTATGGCGACAAGCACTTCACCGCGCGTGGACATAAATCACCTTTATAACGCAGGGTCTGGGGATGGGTAAATTTCGCATAGCTGGTTCACTCCCTGAGAATACAGATACTCGATTGCATCTTAGTTTGCGGACACTTTGGGACGGAGAACCGTCCGGGGGTTGCTGAGGTCAAGCGCTGGTATGTTGGTAGCTTTCTCGACCTCGGTGGCCAGGGCGCTCAAGGCCTGACGTTGAAACGGGCTGCTGGTGCTGGTGGGGCTGCCCAGGATTATGAGACTGACTTCTTCAGCCATTCCGACCGCTTCGATCTGCTCTCGGAGGGTGTCGGTGCGCACGATGACCAGATTTACGGCCAGTTCGGCCGTAGTGGTGCCCATGGCGACCACGGTCGCGCCGATGACCAGGGGGCTGATGCGGAACTCGTGGGCGATGTGGACAGCTCCGTCAACTAAATAATGGGAGGAGCGGATCACCACGTACAACGCCGCGAAGATGAGGACGATGTTGAGGGGCAAAGGTAAGCCGATAAAGAAGTCTTCTAACATGCGTGAGAACCTGCCAAGTTTTTTCGAGTTTACACCACTATGCAGATGTATCGTTCATTGCCGAAATCAGTTCGCCAACACAAGCTGCCGAGTATCTATTATATCTCATCGCCGCTCACTCTGTGTGAGCCTTGGGTAGGTAAACTGGACAAAATTGGCTAATTCGGAATTGCATTGACCTCCTTGACCCTCTTGAAGGCCTCTAATCCATTGCTATATTATTAATGTTGGTCAAGTAACCCCGCCTGACACTTGACCACCTTGACCATCTTGACCAAGTTGAATGATTAAAATACAGTGCTATATTATTAATGTTGGTCAAGGAGGTCAAGTTGGTCAAGAAACAAGGTGGTCAGGCTGACCATCTTGGCTTGACTCAGCACGAATACACCGCGGAAAGCCCACGGAGGGGAAGTAAGAATGTACAGCGCGCCCCCTATACGAGTACTTTCTCTACATTCTTTACTTTCTTAAATGCTTTAGTTAATATACTAAAGAGAGAAAATGGGTTTAAGAATGTAAAGAAAGTAAAGAATGTACTATGTATACCCCTTGAGAGTATTTCTTAGGGTTTGGATGCGCCTGTGAAGGGAGTGACTTGATATCCTTGACCTGCCCTCCCCCTTTGCCTCTTGGCCTACATGGCCTACTTGCCCCCCTTAATTAAGGTATATATTAAATTTATATAGAGATTCAGGGTGGCATATAGGCCAAGTTGTCCATGAGAAGTTACTTTTGGGGGGGGTGTTTGGCATCTTGGACAGCCCCCAGAGCGAAAACCGAGCTAGATATGCCCTAAAAATGGGGGATGGAGGGCAAGAGGAACAAGATGCCTGGTATACCCTTGTTCCTCTTGATCCCCTTGAGCCCCTTAAATATACTTAAATATATTTTTAATAGCATTTAAGAGGATCAAGGGGCTCAAGGGGACCATAGATAGGCCATAGGGGTTGAACCTCTTGGCCTCCCTAATTAAATGCTATATATGTAGATTTCTATAGATTCAGGGTGGCATATAGGCCAAGTTGTCCAAAGGGCAAGGGCCTGGGGCTGCCACCTAGATTGTATACAACCATTGCTATATTATTAATGTTGGTCAAGGATGTCAAGAGGGTCAAGAAACAAGGTGGTCAGGCGGTTCTCTTGGCCTGCCCCATCGTGCTGTTTACCCTCGGTGCGTAGCACGGTCGGCTTCAACTTGAGTTGGGCGCAGTTTAGTTTCATGTTTTGGGAACAATATTCTCTCTCACATCAATGCCCAGAATATTCCTTACTCGTGACAACTTTCTAGGCAAACTATTTTGTAAAACTAATATGCAACGAATACTCTTGCTAACTTTATTTACTTGGCTTTCTGCCTTCAAAACGGCTTCATACTTTATGCATTGATACAATCCACGCTGAATATCATCTACACCTGAACGTATTGATTTTACTTCGACTCCGATTATTTCATCTTCTGTTTCAAATACCACATCAATCTTATCTCCTGACTTCAAAGGATATTCCGGTATTCCTACTAAATTACCATCCAACCCAATAGATTCAGGGGTATTTGCCACATAATCTCTGAGTGCGACATGTTCAGGGGAACCTTCGCTGCCATAAGGATTATATATTTTTATTCTGGGCTTCTCAATTTCTGACTCTGAAGGCTTTGTAGGTTCAATATTAAGCTTAGACAATACTTTTTCCCAACGTGTGCCGAACTCGAATATTCTCCTAAATTCAGAATGGACAATATCTTTTTTCTTATCGTTAGATAGCGCATTATATGAAGGAATAAATTCAGATATCCCAGCACCTGGTAATTTATCGGATGTGCTAACAACAAGTGTTTGTATCAATGGAACTTGGATTCCATCAATTGGCATATCACGAAACATATCTCCCATTGCCCCAAGCGTTTTTCCTATATTACTTGAAAACAAATGTCCACTATGCGGTTCTGGATATCCAATTTCTCCAGCCAAAACTCCATAAAAGATAAATTTTTCCCCGCCCTGAAAATCTCTTATCCGCGCTACAAGGTGAGATAATATTCTCCTGGCCCAAAATTGATGATCTGTTTTATCCATTTGGCATCACCATTCTTCCTCGCCTAACATATTATTCTGCTGAGTTGTCGGCAGAACTATCCAATATGATAATAACACAAAGTCTAGAAGCTTGAGGTGATAATCACTCCCGCTACTCCTCTCTCCCCTTCACCAACAGCGCCACCCCCCTCTCCCTTCCAGGGAGAGGGGACGTTCAGAGACTTTAGTCTCTGAACCGGGGTGAGG
>CBDUUP010000268.1:0-6400 GCA_965370435.1 uncultured Anaerolineales bacterium
ACATAACCTCCTCCAAAACCCCGAACTTTCCTCGTAGGGGCGGCAGCCTTGCTGCACCCCTACGCGCCAACACAAATAACCTTCTCCAAAACCTTGAAATTCCTTCGTAGGGGCGGCAGCGTTGCTGCGCCCCGGCGCGCCACCCCACATAACCTCCTCCAAAACCCCGAACTTTCCTCGTAGGGGCGGCAGCCTTGCTGCGCCCCGGCGCGCCAACACTATCCACCATGATGACTTTGCGGCGTTCAAAATGGTCCAGCAGCCAACCGGCCAAGAACCCGCCAAAGATGACCGGCGCGGTGTAGAAAAATGTCAACAGCCCCAGAGCTTTGGCCGAATGGGTGAGCTCCCAGACATACCAATTCAATGCGATGCGGGTCATGGCGTCGCCAGTGAACAGATTGCTCAGATGGTAATTTATAGTAGGGGATCACGCTTTCAAAAAATTGCTGATTGCCCCTTGCCGCTTCTTCATCGCTGCCGCGAGTATATTCTCCCCGGCATTGGTGTTCAATAATATGAACCTATGGGCTTTTGAATAAGGTAACTTCAGGATGTGTACGCATTGACCAGCGATACCATTAACTTAATCTTGGGAATCTACCAGTAAAAATATTTACGCCGTAGGGAGATGCTCCTCCACTTGCCCGATGAAGGTCTCCACGCTGATGGGCTTGGAGATGAATCCATTGCAGCCCGCCTCCAAGGCTCGGCGGCGGTCTCCGGGGAGGGTGTGGGCGGTGAAGGCGATCACCGGGATGGCATCCGTGTCGGGGTTGCTCTTCAAGGTTTCAGCAATTTGCCAGCCGTCAATCTCAGGAATCGCCAGGTCCAGCAGGATCAAGTCGGGGCGGTCCTCTTCGACGATCTTCAGGCCCTTGATCCCGTCCAGCGCTTCCAGCACTTCGTGCCCGGCGTTCCGCAGCAAAAAACACACCAGGTCCATGTTATCTTGATTGTCTTCTACGACCAATATTTTGCTCATACGACTTCCTCGATGAAATGAACTCCAAGACGGTCTATATTATAACCTAATCGAAACGCTGCTCGGTCCAAACGTCAGCCTCGTTGTGGTACCCGGCCTGCTCCCAGAAACCGCCCTGGTCAGCGGCCATGAACTCCAGCGAGCGCAGCCACTTGGCCCCTTTCCAGAAATAAGGGGTGAAGACGCCTTCATCCTTGGGCAGGTGGCCGACCGTACCCCGCAGGGGATAGCCGTGGTCGGGGGTCAACGGCTGGCCGTCGAAGTGGGTGGCGAGCAAAAAATTCTCGGCCAGCGCCACCTCCAGGGGCAGGTTGACGGTGAACCCATACTCGGCGTGCTGCATGACGAACCGGGCCGCGGGCTTGGGCTTGACCAGCCCCTCGTCCACCAGCGTCCCCACCGACACCCCTTCCCAGAGAGTGTCGAACTTGCTCCAGCGCGTCACGCAGTGGATATCCATCGTGATGCTGGTCCGGGGTATCCGGTTGAATTCGTCCCAGGTCCAACTCACCTCTTCTTCCACCTCGCCCCAGACCCGAAAAGTCCAGGTAGCGGGGTCAAAGGGCGGCACCGGCCCGTAATGCAAAACCGGGAATCTCCGAGTCAAGGATTGTCCCGGCGGCATGCGTCCCTGGCGGCGGACTTCCTCTTCATCTTCTCTTCGTCCAAATAAATTGTTCACCAATAAAGTCTCCTTAAGAATTATACAATATCATCAACCTAAAACCGTGAAAACATCCTTACAGAACTGTTCGCTTTGGCAATGCTTCCGACTCATAACCTCCTTCTCTTCTTACTCCCAGAAGAGAAGGAGGTTATGCCAAGTCAATCGCATTTAGACTTCATCCCACCTCAAAGTGTGCTGGAGCAAACAATTCCAACCCTAAATCTTTTCCATATTTCAGCATTTCAGCGTTTCAGCATTTCAGCGTTTCAGCATTTCAGCGTTTCAGTTTTTCCGTGTTTACTTGTTTACCTGTTTCCGTGTTTAAGTTTTTCCGTGTTTACCTGCTTCCACCAAGCCTCAAGATATTCAAGGACTAAAACTCTCCCCCGGCTGCAAGACATGCACCTGCGCATCCGTCTCCGCATGGACCCTCTCGGCCCAGGCCTCCGCGTCTTGCGCGATGAGCGGAAAAGTATTGTAATGCACCGGGACCACGTGCTTGGGCTGGAGGAACTTAACCGCCCGCAGCGCGTCGTCGGGTCCCATAGTGTAATTGTCGCCGATGGGCAGAACCGCCAGGTCCACCCCCTCCTCCCCGATCAGCCCCATGTCGCCGAACAGGCCGGTGTCGCAGGCGAAGTAGATCTTCTCTCCATCATTGGTGGTGAGCAGGAACCCGGCCGGGTTGCCGCCGTTGGAGCCGTCCGGCAGCGCGGAGCCGTGCACGGCCTGGGTCAGCTTCAGATAGCCAAAGGGATGGTTGAAGCCGCCCCCGATGTGCTGCCCGTGGGCCTTGACCTCCTGCTTGCCAAACCAACCGGCGATCTCGGCGTTGCTGATGACCTGGATGTCCAGCCGCTTGGCGAGTTCCACCCCATCGCCGACGTGGTCGCCGTGCCCGTGGCTCACCAGGATGAAGTCCGCCTCCACCTTATCCGCCGTTACGCTGGCCGCGGGATTGCCCGTGAAAAACGGATCCACCACGATCTTATGCCCCCCGGTTTCCAGACCCGAAGTGCCATGCCCATACCAGATATACTTGAAACTCATTTCGACCTCCTGAAGAAGGAATAGTTAGTGTCTCCCAAGTATAGACCAAATCCCCCCAGAGAGTCAACTAGTCGGCGAAGGCCGACTTTGTAAATGTTTGTGCGACTTCAGTCGCAAAACACTCAACTAAAGCCGCCCTATGTAAATCACAGCGATCCGAGTAACGCAATCGCCTGTTGAATGACGATCACCGCCGCTGCCCCCAGACCGGCTATCAACAGCAGCAGCCCAATCCCGAAAGAGATGATCCCGTTCAGCACCGCCGAACAGCCCCGCACTTCCCGAGTATAGCCGTAATCATCCTCCACCCTGGCCCGCCGGGTGACAATGCTGCGCCAGCCGCCGTTCACCGCCAGCGCGCCCAGGACGATCAGCAGCAAGCTGCCTCCGCTTATCGAGAGCCAGGTATTCATATCCAAGTCAGTCGTGGAGGGCAGCGCAACCCCAGGCAAGAAATTGAGGGCCACCAATGCCACCGCGCCCCCCACCAGAACGATCAGCCCAACCATGACCCCCAACGTCACAATGCAAGAACTGGCTCCCGGCGACCGCCGGTAGCCTCTCGGCATCCGCCCCGGCCGGGCCGACTTGAAATTAGGCGGCGTCTGCACCGCTTGCCAGACAGTCCCATTCCACAGTGACCACCCCTCGCTGGCCTGGTCCTGGCTCCACCAATATCCTTGCTCATCCTGCACCATCTCCGCCGACTCTGCCGTCCGGGATTGGCGCCCCGGGACCGCCACCATCCGCCGCCGCTGCCTTCGGGCGGAAAAGACCAGCACGCCGCCTATCACCGCCCCTCCCAGCAGCAGCGCCAGGCAAACCCCGCCCCCAACAATGTAGAGCACATTTCCAGGGATATTGAACATCGAAGATGAACTGGACGCGCCCACCGTGATGATGGCGGTGGCGGTGGCCTGCTGGCCGTCCGCGTCGGTCGCGGTGACGGTGATGCTATGCGTCCCCGCCGAGAGCGCGACGTACAGCGCATTGCCCTGCCCCAAATCGCCGTCTACGTCCGAAGTCCATTGATACGCCCCGTGCGCCAGCCAGCCGTCCTCGATATCGTCGGCAACCGCCGCCAACAGGTTGGCATGACCTTCTACCCAAGCTTCGGCCTCCGGGTCGGGGGGCAAGATCGTGACAGTGGGCGTGTGTAGGGGAACCACGAAAGGCGAGCTGTCAGCCTGGGCGGTGTTCAACCCATCCGAGGCCTCCACCCGAACCATCGCCGCCTCGCCTCCCGGCAGCAGAGAACCATCCATGAGCGCCTGAGGATCGCTGATCCCCATCGCCAGGAGCTGCCAGCTCGCGCCTCCGTCCGAGCTGTAGAAGACGTTGTAGGTCAGCGCATCGCCGTCCCCATCGGAAGCCGTCCAGGTGACCGTCGTCTCGCCGTCCACTTCGCTCCCTCCGCCAGGCTGGGCCACCGACACGGTGGGCGCGCTGGTCGTCTTCTCCAGGCGGTAGAACTCCTGGCCGCCGCTCGTGATGACCAACCGCGCCGCGCCGGCGGGGTAAGGGACCTCGACGCTGAACGAACCGGGATTATCCAGCCCCCCCTCGCCCAGGTCATAGTTCATCGCGAACGTCACGCTCGCCAGCGCGCTCCCATCCGCCGCCTCTATCGTCGCGGTGTACTCCCCCGCCGGATAGTCGCCGACCTCGCTGGTGTTCAAAGTCAGGGGCGGCAGCAGTTGCAGCTCTCCATAGTCAAAGTACCCCGATAGATACAACACTTGGCTAAAGGGCGCATTCGCGCTCCAGCCCTGAGCGGTCTCCTTCGCCCGCGCCTGAGGAAGCTGGGCCGTCTGCCTGGCTCGCAAGATGGTGTTCCAGGCTGTGGGTGAGATCCAGGGCTTCACTACCGGCGCACCATGGTCTTCAAGCCCCGCATAAGGATCGCCCATGAAGTTTATCCAGTTCGAACCTGGCTTGAGGTAGCGCACCTGGCCGGTAATGTAGTCGTACACGTAGCCTTCGGGCAAAGATATGCCATGCAGTACGGCGTCGGCTGTACTCTCCTCGGTCCCACCCAGGTAAATGTGCCCGATCTCGTGGGCGAGGGTTTTGGGGAAGTTGAGGCTCACAAAAGGAGCCGTGGGGTAGAGATGCCGGTACACAAATCCGCGATTGCCCGCGCCGTATGAATAGCCCGGGAATAACCCCACCGCATACTCGACCCGGGTGGCCGGGTTGGCGTTGTTGTAAGCCGCCAGCGCATTGGTGACCAACTGGGCGTCCCGCATCGCCAGCGCTGAGGACAGGTTGCCGGGAACGTGGACCGGGTGCTGCACGATCCGCACGGAAGGAACCGGGTAAGTGTTCGCCAGGAAACGGCGCGCCGTGGCAGCCCAGGCCTGCGCCCCCCCAGGCAGGGAGTTCGCGCTGAGGTCCACCATCAACAGGCTCAGCCCTCGCGAGGCCGTGACCATCTGCGACCAGGTCTTTTCGTTGTTGCCCTCCTCCGGCTCGACGAATAGATTTTCGGGGTCTATCACCGCCTTGACTTCAAAGACTCCTGCTCGCACATAGCTGGGAGGGACAAAGAACTTCACCGCGTCGTAGACTTTCTTCTTATCATCATCGGTGTATTGGCTCTTCACTCTCACGCTGATGGGCGAGCCAGGCAAAAGCTGCCCGTTCACGTACAGCGAGACGGCCGTCTCCGCGCTGCCTTCCACTTTGCTGCTGAACCGGGGGAAGACCAACACCGCCGTATGCCTGCTGTTCACCAATTCCGCCCCGCTGACAGCCTGCAAGATTTCGATCCTGGCGATGCTCAAATCTCCCTCCAACTGTAAGGTGAAGTCCACTCCCTTGAGCGACCCGCTTCCCTGCCCGCCGGGCACGTTCACCACCAGCATATAGCTGCCGTCCGCGTTGGTCGAGATAGCCGCCGCATCGGCCCCGCTGACCACCTCCACATTGGCCCCGTCCACCCCTTTGCCCTCCTGATCGGTCACCTTGCCTTCGATGATGACCGCCTCGAAGTTGACATCGTTGTTGATCTTCTGGGTATCTTCGCCATACCCTTCCAGGGAGGCTTTGAGCACAATAGGGCTGGCTTGCACGGTGGGGGTGATGGTGGCGGTGGCGGCGGTTGGCGGCTGCGTTGCCGGCACATCCGTGGGATTCACCGTATTCCCTCCGATCAGCCCATTCCCCGAAGCGTTTTGGTAAAGCGTTTCAGCGAACTGGCTGGCGCGCTCGACGGATAACGTATGCACCCAGTACTCGAATCGTCCCGAAAGAAAAGCGAAATAGGCGGGGTTGCTAAGCGTCCCATTGAATCCAGACACAGCATCGAGGCCATGAAAAGAGCTTGGCTGAGGGAAAGGGATGTATAAGTAAGTAAAAAACCAATTCGCAGCTTTCGAGGCGTCCCCAAAAGCTTTAATATCTATGAATTCATCCTGGGAAGCGCTCACTATTTGATAATATATATGCGGCTGGGTCATGCCCGCCAAGGCGCTGCTTTCAAGAGGCCCATCCACAGTCGTCGGCCACCCTAGTTGTTGGGCGGTGGCTTCAAGAACTTGAATAATAATATTTTCCTGCGGGTCTGCTCCCTGCGCGAGAGACCGGGCCTCAACAGAACCCGTCAACCCCAATAACACCGCAATTGTCAATAGTAAAACAGGGAAAATGCGAAGCTTCATGATGTCACTCCTCATGCGCATACCTGGCCAGATGAA
>CBDUUP010000269.1:0-6399 GCA_965370435.1 uncultured Anaerolineales bacterium
GTGTGCACGCAAATGTTGTCAGAAGTTTTTCCGCAAATTCATTTTTCACATCATCGAGCACAAAATTTGATCTATTTAGGGGAGTTTTCCGACATTTTGACCTGTTTTTTGCTACCCATTGGAACAGCCTCCAATTTCCTGACAACATTTGCGTGCACACTGGGAATTGAACCCTTTGCTTTATAGACAGGTATACAGTATGGTTTTATCTGTCATCATGCTCGCATCTTAGTATTTTGTTTGCCCAGAACGGTTTTTGACCGGCCCCATATAAAATTGATGTCCTTCAGGGGTGAAAGATTTCGCCTGGGCAGCGTTAATAATATGGCACAATGCGTACCCATCACTCACTTACTAGTAAAAGAGGTCTTAATGATACGAAACGTTTTGAGACGATTGGCCTTCATCCCTCCTGCGCTGCTGCTGGCTAATTTCCTGGGATATGCCTACGCCCGCGTCGCCCAGCGTTACCAACTGGCCCGCAACCCCTTCCTGGCGGTGGAGAGAACCTCCGAGCCGCTGCTGCCGGATTACTTCGCCTACCTGGGCAGAGTCCTGCGCCTTGATTTCGGCGTCATGCCCGGCGGCGAGACCATCCCGGAAGCCTTCTTGCGCTATGGAAAGGCCAGCCTGGGACTGGTGGCTCTGGCTTTCGTGGTCTGCGTGGTTGCGGGGATCATCCTGGGGCTGCTGGCCCTGCGCACTACCCCCCCCAGAGTGTCCCCCTGGTTGACCGCCTGGACCACCTTCGGCAATGCCCTGCCCAGTTTCTACGCTGGGAGTTTACTGATCGTGGGTTCGCTCTATTACGCCTTGTGGAAAGGGCCGGGGACCACTCCGCCTTTCCCCTTGCAGGGTTTCGGTTGGGACATCCATCTGGTTTTGCCCGTGCTGGCTTTGATGGCCCGGCCTATGGTGCAGATCGCCCACCTGACCTCCGGGTTCCTGGCGGGTGAACTGCGCAAGCAGTACGTGGTGGCGGCCCGCGCCGTCGGACACACCTGGCGCACCATCAACTGGCGCTTGGCCATGCGCAACGTGATCGCCCCGGTGATCCTGACCATCGCCCAATCGCTGCGCCTGCTGATCGCCGAGTTGATCCTGGTGGAATGGCTGTTCACCTGGCCCGGCCTGGGGCGGCTGCTGGCCCAAACCCTGGTGCCCAGCCGCATGATCTCCTCCACCGGGGTGGATGTCGGAGGGGCCATTTTCCTCAACCCCTACATCATCGCCGCTCTGCTGATGATCATCACCCTTACATTCCTGCTGACCGACCTGGTCGCCTCGCTGCTGACCCAGCGCTTCGACCCCCGGCTGCGGGCGGTAGAAGAGGAGGCCAATCATGGCTAGCCGCTCAATTGTTAATACTTGGGAACGAGGCGGGGTGTGGGCCGTTATTCGCTGGTTTCGGCGAGTCAATTGGCCCCTGGTTTTCGGTTCGCTCCTGGCCCTCCTGATCTTGGTGGTCGCGCTCAAAGGGCCGGATATGGCTCCCCGCGATCCCAATGAATCCACCCTTATCATGCAATACGAGGATGAATGGTACCGCTCGCCCATGCGCGCTTTTGTGGTCCCCGACTTCCCTCTGGGGACCGACCAACTGGGCCGAGACCTGCTCAGCCAGATCTTGTGGGCGGTGCGCCCGACCATGATCCTGGTGGTCATCATCTCTACCGTCCGCATGACGCTGGGGATCTTGATCGGGATGCTGGCGGGGTGGTCCACCGGCCAATTGGGGCGGGCCTTGGACACTCTCATCACCGGCGCTCTGGCCATGCCGGTGCTCATGGTCGCCCTGGCAACCATCGCCGCCATCGGGGTGGAAAGCGGGTTGTGGGCCTTCATCGTGGGCCTGTCGCTGACCGGGTGGTCAGAGACGGCCCGCCATGTGCGTGAACAAACCCGCCACATACGCGGCCAACAATACATCGAAGCGGCCCAATCGCTGGGGTCCAGCGATTTCCAGATCCTCAGCCGCCACGTCTTGCGCCAGATCATGCCTATGGTCTGGATGCTGTTCGCCTTTGAAGTCGGCGCGGTCCTGCTGGTCACCGCCGGGTTGGGCTTCCTGGGGTACTACATCGGCGGGGAGGTCTTCTACTTTACCAGCGACACCGCGGTAGAGCGCATCGCCAGCGTTCCCGAACTGGGCCAAATGCTGGCCACCTCCTGGATAAGCCTCATCGAACCCTGGGGCTTGATCGCCACCGGCTTGATGGTGCTGGTGATGGTTTTGGGCTTCAACCTGCTGGGGGAGGGCCTCAAGCAGCGCCTTAATCCCGAAGAGGTCAACCGCAATACGCTGTTTGCGCGCCTCATGACCCAGTTGAACTGGTGGATGGAAGAGCGGGTCTTCTACCCATTCTCACAGAGTAAAATTGTGCGCCCGGTTCTGATCGGCGCGGTTTTACTCACCTTCGGCGGCATGACCGTTTGGAAGGTTGGGGGCGAGTTGTTCAATTTCGCCCCCCGCTTCGACGATCTGCTGGAAGTGCCCGGCGGCCATCTCTGGGGCAGCGAGAGGCACGACCCCTACGGCACAGCCTGGACTCCGACGATCGGCCCCCAGAACCCCGAAATCTTATGGACTTTCAATGACCCGGATGGCTTTGCCGGAGGTGGCCCGGTCATCGCCGCGGACGGCACCATCTACATCGCCTCCGGCAGCGGCAATCTGTTAGCCCTGAACCCAGAAGGGGAATTGATCCGGGAGATTGAAATTCCCGAGGGGATTCCGGCTGGCGATACGCCCGCGTTGGGCTTGAACGGAGAGATCTACCTGGTTGACGGTGACGCCGGGTTGACCGCCTTCTCTCCTGAAGGGGAAACTCTCTGGCACTACGATCTTCACCTCACCACCGCTATCGCCAGCGCCCCCATCGTCGGCCCGGACGGGGTCATCTATTACCAGGTCGAAGGCGCCATTCAGGCCGTAAACCCGGACGGCACGATGGCCTGGTTTGGACGCACCGGGAACAACCTGCGCAACAACGGCCCCCCCCGCCTGAGTCCCGACGGTCAATACATCTTCGTAGACAACATCGCCCTGAGCACCCTGGACGGTTCCACGGTGGATTTCGGCCTGGTTCAGAATGCCGTAGTCGGCACCAGCAACCAGTTTGCGCGGGAATTTTACCAGAACGATCTCGCCGGACGCAGCTACCTGCTTTCCCGCAATGTCACCCAGGAGTGGCTGACCGGAGAGAACGGGATCGCCCTGGGCATTCGCAACGAATGGGATCCTAACCTGGCCGTGTTCGGAGACTCCCAGAATGAAGGCATCGCCCCAGACCAGATGGTCTGGCTGTTGTACACCTTCTTCGTCAATACCGATTCTACCATCCACTGGATTGACAACGGGGGGCACGTCTTAGGCTCCTTGCAATTGCGCCACCGCCCCACCAACGTCCTGGGCTTGGACGGCGATTCCAGCATGTACATCTGCGGGCGCAACCGGGACCTGGATAACGGCATGGAATGTATGGGCCTGGCCCCCGGAACCAACTCCCCCGACGAGGCCAAGTGGATCATCGCCCCCGACGAGGGCCACGCCCACTTTGTCATCGGCGGCGCCATCGGCGATGGCGTTATTTACGTAGCGACCTGGGTCTTTGAACCGGGCATGCAAGGCGATTTCATCCAGAGCACCTTGTACGCCATTGGAGATCAGTGACCCAATACAACAATAGCACACGGTTGGAGGAGGGGCGAGGCGCTCTCGGTCTTTCTCCCTTCTCTACTCTCGAAAAGCAAGCTCCCAAATACCGCTCGATGAAGAAAAACAGCCTAACAAAATTGTTGACTTCTTCTAACCATCTCCTTAACTAATCTTCACAAGAACTTCACAACTTTTTGATACTATGGAATCGGTAGGAGAATAGTTCTGAAATCAATTTTAAAGTCTCCTCCCTTCCTCCTCCGTCGCGCTGTTCGTCACCGCGAACCTGGAAGTCAATTGGCCGCTAACATCACTGCCCCAATACAGTAGAGCTGACCTCCAGGATTTGAAACCGGGTTGCGTGACCCGCCCACCGGCAGCGAACGCATAATGAGGCATCCCCCGGAAATATTCTGGTGGCGAGCAGCAGCGAACGGAAAATATTTTACCGCCCGAATATAATCCGCCCGGAAATTTTCCGCCATTATCTCACTCCTCCAGGAAGCAAGCGACGCAGGAATCACCTGCGTCGCTTGCGTTAAAGAACACCGAGCGCTTTGTTAAGATGAATTTTGTAAATTCTGCTTGGCGTTTCTTTATTTGGAATTACAGGGTGAGTTTTTTAACATCAAGACACGAAGATATTTGTTATTTTTGTGATAGAGGCGACTCAGCGACTGAAGTCGCACGAACATTTACGAAGTCCGCCCTTCGGCGGACTGAAAAGCGGTGAGTTGGGGTGATGGGAGAGTTGACCCTCATCCCCGGCCCTTCTCCCTGGAAGGGAGAAGGGAGCAAAACTTCTAGAGGGCGGCATGGTGTGGACCTGGGGAGGTGGTGGGTGACTGAAGTCACTCTAATGGTTGGGAAGTCGGTTCTTCGGCGGACTGAAAAGCTGGCTTTCGGATTCAGAGTTTATTTAGGCCGGAGTAGAGAAATACACGAAGGCACAAAGAAGCAAAATTTTTTGATTGTCTGCGTGTCTTGGCGCATTGGTGGTTAATATTTTTTTATCGACATTTAGCTTAACAAAGCACTCAATTATTCAACGTTCTAACGTTTTAGCGTTCCAACGTTTTATTTTCGCCACTTCATCTTAAATACCTCATCGCCTCCCAGGTGGCCTTTCAGCGGCTCCGCATTGAGCGACAATACCCGGCTGTTGGCAAAGAAATCAAAGTTGAAGGTCGTGGGGTCGCCCGCCGACTTGCCGGGGATGGGCATCAACCGGGCGGTGAGAGGCTTCTCCAGGCGCTGGGCCAGGGCGGCCAGATCGAGCAGCACAGCCGTAAGCTCTTCAATCGACGTGTCGCCAGGCAGAGGGATGGTATCCAGGCCGGTGCCGCACACTGCCGAGTAGAGCAGCAGGTCATTGACGCTCAACACACCCTCGGCGGCGCGAGCCGCGAGGACCGAGTCCTCCAACTGGGGCAGCAGCAAGCCGCTGAAGCCGGTGCGCGGGAATTGAGCTTTATCCAGGGCGTCGGCCAGGATCGCGGCAGCCGCCAGCGAACCGTGCCTCCCCACGGCAGGCGCGCCTATGCGTTCCATCGCCGCGCCCAGCGAACTGGCGTCTTCCGGGAAGGGCGCAAGCGAGAAGTCAATCCCCCCAAAGGGCATGCCGAACTGCCCGGCCAGGTCTTCTCCGGTTTGAGACAATCTTTGGGCGTGACCTTCGATGCTGGCGATCAGGGCCTCCACGCCGGCCTGCAAGCTGGGCGCGTGGGTGAAGGCGTCCACCGCCAGGCTGGCGGCCTCGGTTGCCAGGGCGAAGGTTGGAGGGCCATCGCTATGGTACGCGCCAGGGTAGAATGGCGCGCCGGGCGGCACATTCGCCAGGGCGGCGAAATAGAGGTTGCCGAAGCCGTTGGGATCCAGGGGGGCTATCCGGTGGATGACTTCGGCGCAGGCCCGCACCGCAGGCAAAGAGACCCCGCCTTCCGCCGAGGCCATCACCCCGGATATGAAGACCTTCTCGGTCGCTTCCAAGACCTCCGGGATTACGGCGTAGCTCTCGGGGAACTCTGGCAGGGCCGGCCCCAGAGCGATATAGTCAATCTCTAGCTCGGCGATGGCGGCCTCCGCTGCCCGGGCCAACGCCACTACCTCGGCAGCCTCCCATTCCGGGATCATATGCGGAAAAGGGATGGTCGCCAGACGAGTGGTCTGCACTTCGTACCCTGCGTTCTGATAAGCAGGCCGGGCCGCGGCCATGAATTCGCCCGCCTGGCGCAGCTTCTCTTCCTCAAGCGGCCACCGGGGATTGAAAAAATAAGTGATGGAACGAATCTTCATGATTTGCACCTCAGATTTTTTTGTATCGTATTCCCAGAACAACCTCTCACCCTTTGGCTGGGCTGGTTCATAACGGTTGGTTGATCTTGCCGGTCAGTCTTCAATTTCAAAACTTATTTTATCGCAGAAGCGCGCCGAGGGGAAGCATCGCTTCGCCCAGGCGCGTCATCAAACATAACCTTTATCAAATCACCCAACTAGATACCTATCAGTTTCAGAAATTGATTGTCAATAGAAGAAAAAATCATAAAAAAAATATCACCACAGCGGCGTAGAGAAAGTCGCTACGCTTAGGGAGATTCGCGGAGTTTTTTATTTTTTGCTTTACTCTGTGATCTCTGTGTCTCTGTGGTGAAATGTTTGAAACAAGCATTCATTTCAATGATTTCTTGTGCAAACTGTCAGGTACTAGTTCTTGTATATCGAAATACTTCAACCACCAATTC
>CBDUUP010000270.1:0-6391 GCA_965370435.1 uncultured Anaerolineales bacterium
GCAGACCTGGACTTCCTCTTCGCCGCCGACATCACCGACGGCATCCCCCTGGGCGGCGACTGGGACGGCGACGGGGTGGACACCATCGGCGTCTTCTCTCCCAGCCTGGGCGAGTTCCGCCTGCGCAACAGCAACGACGCCGGGGCTGCGGACATCACTCTGTCACACCCTATCCTGGTTGGAGAGCAGCCCATTGTGGGCGACTGGGACGGCGACGGCACCGATACTATCGGCATCTTCATGGATGGCAAGGTCTACATGCGCAACACCAACTCCATCGCCAAACCGGATATCGCCTTCAACTTCGGTAAGGCGGGTGACATCCCCCTGGCCGGGGACTGGAACGGGAATGGTTTTGACACCATCGGCGTCTTCGACCCGGCGGCGGGTGAGTTCCAACTGCGCAACAGCAACAGCAGCGGGGTTGCGGACATCACCATCCAGCACAAAGTCCTCAAGAACAGAACTCCGCTGGCGGGCGACTGGGACGGCGACGGGACGGATACGCTGGGCATCTACGTCAAAGGCAAAGTCCTCCTGCGCAACACCAATTCCATCGGCCCGGCGGACCTGAAGTTCAATTATGGCGGCGCGGGACTGCTCCCGGTGACGGGGGATTGGGACGGGAGTTAGAAAATATAGGGTGTAATTCTTCAATACACTAAAAAACCGCAATCCGTATCCAGATTGCGGTTTTTGATTGACAAATGTTGTGAAAATATGTACAATCTGAGTCGGTTCCCCCCAAGGTGGGAAATTCAGCATCGTTGAATCGTCGCAGCTCAACTATAAATTTTTTGGAGGCAAGGAATGTTCAACTTAAATAACTTCAAAACTAAAAAAGCTGTTCGATACACCCTCACCTTTTACCTGATCACCGCGTTCATTGTTGGCCCGTTAGCAGGTGGGCTGGCCCATGCCGCCTCGACCCCATCCATGGAAGCAACCGACCAGATCACCCCCGGCCTGCGCGCCGCCATCGGAGAGGCCCTAGGCCCGGGAGCCTTCGTGCCCCCCACGACCGAAGTAGCCAAGCTGACTGCTTCCGACGGCGCAGAGAATGACTACTTCGGCCAAGCCGTCGCTCTCAGCGGGGACACCGCCCTGGTCGGGGGGCATGGCGACGACACTTGGAGAGGCGCGGCGTACATTTTCGAGCGGGACCATGGGAGCATCGACAGCTGGGGCCAGGTGATCAAACTCATCCCCTCCGACAGTGAGGCGAATGACATGTTCGGCTACGCTATGGCTGTTAGCGGGGATATTGCATTGGTTGGGGCGCCAGGAGACGACGACAACGGATCCACCTCCGGCGCAGCCTACGTATTCTACCGGGATCAGGGTGGGGCTGGCACATGGGGTCAGGTGGCCAAGCTCACCGCCTCCGACGGCGCAACGAATGACGACTTCGGCTGGTCGGTGGCCCTCAGCGGGGGCACGGCGCTGGTGGGAGCCGATTACGACGACGACAACAGCACCGATTCCGGCTCGGCCTACGTGTTCTACCAGAATCAGGGGGGCGCCGACAATTGGGGACAGGTGGCCAAACTCACCGCCTCCGACGGCGCAGCGGATGACAACTTCGGCCAGGCCGTGGCCCTCAGCGGAGACACGGCCCTGGTGGGAGCGTATCGGTACGACACATATAAAGGTTCAGCCTATATATTCTCTCACAACCAGGGGGGCGCAGACAATTGGGGGGAGGTGACGAAACTCACCCCCTCCGACAGCGCGGTGGATGACGGGTTCGGTGAATCCGTCGCCCTCGACGGGGACACGGCTCTGGTGGGGGCCTATCGAGACGACAATCCTGGCAACAATTCCGGTTCGGCTTACGTCTTCGACCGGGATCAGGGGGGCGCCGACATCTGGGGAGAAGTGGTCAAGCTAACCGCTTCCGACGGCGCGGCGAGTGATTACTTTGGTGGCTCCGTCTCGCTCAGCGGGGACACGGCTCTGGTGGGGGCCTACGGTGACGACGACGATGGCGCTAACTCTGGTTCGGCCTACCTCTTTGAACGCAACGCCGGTGGAGCTGAAAACTGGGGGCAGGCAGCCAAGCTTACCGCCTCCGACGGCGCGGCGAGTGATTGGTTCGGTTCCGCTGTGGCCCTCAGCGGGGATATCGTCCTGGTGGGAGCCGTTTATGATGACGACAACGGCAGCGCTTCCGGCTCGGCCTACCTCTTCGCGCCGCCTTCCAGCGTGGGCGACACCGTTTGGGAAGACCTGGATGGCGATGGGGTGCAGGAAGGGGGCGAACCGGGCCTGGGTGGGGTGACCGTGCTTTTGTATGACTCCAGTCTTGCCAATCCGAGCGCCCCCTCCTTCCCCCAGCCTCAGGCCCTCGTCGCGGCCACGGTCACCGCCGGGGATGGCAGCTATAGTTTCAATGGCCTCCCCTCTGGGAACTACCTCCTCCAGATCATCGCTCCGGAGGGCTACCTGTTCAGCCCCGCCGACCAGGGGGGAGATGACGCCCTGGACAGCGACGCCAACCCCTACGGCATGGTAGACCTCTTTCACCTGACACATGGAGATGACGACACTACCCGGGATGTCGGCATGTACGTGCCCGGGGTGGATAGCATCGGGACTTTCGACCCCTCCAACGGAAACTTCCTCCTGCGCAACACCAACGACGCCGGGGCCGCCGACCTGGACTTCCTCTTCGCCGCCGAAATCACCGACGGGATTCCCCTGGGCGGGGACTGGGATGGCGACTACGTGGACACCATCGGGGTCTTCTCTCCCAGCCTGGGCGAGTTCCGCCTGAGGAACAGCAATGACGCTGGGGCTGCGGACATCACCCTGCAGCACAATATCCTCAAAGGCGGCCAGCCCCTGGTCGGCGACTGGGACGGCGACGGCGTGGACACCATCGGCATCTTCATGGACGGCAAGGTCTACATGCGCAACACCAACTCCATCGCCAAGCCGGATATCGCCTTCAACTTCGGCGGGGCGGGGGATATCCCCCTGGCCGGAGACTGGGACGGCGACGGCATTGACACCATCGGCGTCTTCGACCCGGTGGCGGGAGAGTTCCAACTGCGCAACAGCAACAGCAGCGGCGCGGCGGACATCACTCTCACGCACAAAATCCTCAAGGGCGCCACGCCCATCACCGGCGACTGGGATGGCGACGGCATGGATACGGTGGGTATCTATATCAGGGGCAAGGTCTTCATGCGCAACACCAACTCCATCGGCAAGCCGGACTTGAAGTTTAATTACGGCGGGGCGGGCTTGCTGCCGGTGACCGGGGATTGGGACGGGAGTTAGCGTTGATGCGTTAGAACGTTTACACGTTGAAACGTTCTAACGTTCAACGCTCAAAAAAAGTGGACGGTGGAGGCGGATGGTTCGCCTCCACTGTTTATGTTTGGGGGTTGGGACAGGCGTGCGTAGTGGCGGGGAGCGAAAGTGACCTGCCATAGATGATATATGTGATACAATTTTACTAACATAACCCATCCTCATTGCCGCCTTCATCTTTACAGACCATTCTGGAGGCATCCACTTGACAACTTCACAGCCCAAATCGATATCCATCGCCGGGATTTCCCCGGCGATTTTTATTTAAGTATTCAACCATTTTTTGCCCTTATAGGGATAATATCCATATACTAACTAGCTCAAAAAGGAAAATGAAATGACCACCAAAAAATCCACCTTCACCCTCCAGCGCATATTTTCTCTGGCCCTCATCCTAAGTCTGATGGCGGGGATGCTGCCTATGCCTGACATGGCAATGGCTGCTAGCGCTGAGCTTGCCGAAGCATCCGTAGCAGACCATACTGAGCTTGCCGAAGTGCCCCCCGGCCTGCAGGCCGCCATCGACGCGGCCTTTGGTCCCCAACCGGGGATCGCCTCCGCGCCCGCCGAGGAGGCCAAGCTGACCGCCTCCGACGGCGTAGCGGGTGATTTCTTTGGCCGCGCGGTATCCATCAGCGGCGACCTGGCTTTGGTGGGAGCGCCCAGAGACGAATCCGAGCAAGGGGCGGCCTATATCTTCGCCCGCAACCAGGGCGGAGCTGATACCTGGGGGCAGGCAGTCAAACTCACCGCCTCCGATGGCGCACTGAACGATTGGTTCGGCGTCTCGGTGGCTCTCAGCGGGGACACCGCCCTGGTGAGCGCCTTTTTCGACGACGACAACGGCGGCGCTTCCGGCTCGGCCTACCTCTTCACCCGCAACACCGGGGGGGCCGATAACTGGGGACAGGCGAAGAAACTCACTGCCTCCGACGGCGCGGCGGGTGACCAGTTCGGCCACTCCGTCGCTCTCAGCGGGGACACCGCCCTGATTGGCGCTCAATACGATGACGACAATGGCGCCGAGTCTGGCTCGGCCTACGTCTTCGAGCGCAACATGGGCGGCGCGGACAACTGGGGCGAGGTTTCAAAGCTGACTGCCTCCGACGGCGGGGCGGACGACTGGTTCGGCTACTCTGTCTCTATTGATGGGGACACCGCCCTGGTGGGCGCTCATAATTATGACGGCGCTGGTACCGACTCGGGCGCAGCCTACATCTTCTATCGCAACCAGGGCGGCGCAGACAATTGGGGAGAGATGGCCATACTTACCTCCACCGATGCCTTCCAGTACGACATCTTCGGGGTATCGGTCGCCATCAGCGGAGACCGGGTTGTGATAGGCGTTCCCTGGGAGGATGAAAACGGCGCCCAATCTGGCTCGGCTTATATCTTCGAGCGCAACCAGGGCGGCGTGGATAAGTGGGGACAGGTCAGAAAAATCAGCGCCAGCGACGGCGCGGCCAGCGATACTTTCGGGGATAAGGTCGCCATCAGCGGGGATACTATTGTGGTGGGGGTCAAAAATGACGATACCCCCAGCGGAGAGGATGCTGGTTCCGCCTATGTGTTCAGCCGCAATGAGGGGGGCATAGATAAATGGGGAGAAGTGGTCAAACTGACCGCCTCCGACGCCACAGCGGATGACGAGCTTGGCTACTCTGTGGCGATTGACAATCATACCCTCATCGCCGGCGTGTTAAACGGTGAGAATGGCAGCAGCGTCGCCTCTGGAACGGCTTATATCTTCACCGGGCGGCCCTACGAATGGAAGGAACAGGCCAAAACCACCCCCGCCGACGGCTTCACCAATGACCATTTCGGGTACGCTGTCGCCCTGGATGGAGACCTGGCTATAGTGGGCGCCCAAGACGATGACGACAACGGCAGCGCATCTGGTTCCGCATATATCTTCGAGCGCAACCAGAACGGCCTGGACACCTGGGACAAAGTGGTGAAGTTAACCCCAGCCGACGGCGCGGCCGGCGACTGGTTTGGCCATTCTGTCGCCCTCAGCGGGGATACCGCCCTGGTAGGCGCTAGAGGCGATGATACCGGCCAGGGTTCAGCCTACATCTTTGAGCGCAACACGGGCGGGAGCAATAACTGGGGGGAGGTCGCCAAGCTCACCGCTTCCGACGGCGCGGCGAGTGACAGGTTCGGAATTACGGTGGCTCTCAGCGGGGATACGGCCCTAGTGGGCGCGAACAAAGAGGACGCAAACGGCACTTTCGCCGGCGCGGCGTATCTCTACACCCGCAACACGGGCGGGATCAACAACTGGGGGGAGGTGAAGAAGATTATCTCCTCTGACATTGCGGCCTATGACGAGTTCGGCATCTCTGTCGCTCTCAGCGGGGATACGGGGTTGGTGGGCGCTGTAGGAGAAAGCGGCTTCATCGGCGCGGCTTACCTTTTCGAGCGAAACACAGGCGGAGTTGACAATTGGGGGGAGGTGGTCAAGCTGGTCCCCTCCGACGGCGCAACGAGTGACTTCTTCGGCATGTCCGTGGCCCTCAGCGGGGACACGGCCCTGGTGGGATCGCCATACGATGACGATAACGGCGACGCCTCTGGCTCGGCCTACATCTTCGAGCGCAACACGGGCGGGAGCGACAACTGGGGGGAGGTTGTCAAACTCACCGCTTCCGACGGCGCGGTGGAAGACTACTTCGGCATGTCGGTGAGCATCGATAGTGACACCGCCCTGGTGGGCGCGGTGCGCGATCTTGAGTATCAAGGCTCGGCTTACCTCTTCGAACGCAACCAGGGGGGGGCGGAAAATTGGGGACAGGTGAAAAAACTCACCGGTTCCGACAGTATAGCGAATGACCGCTTTGCAGATTCGGTCGCTATCAGCGGGGACGTGGCCTTTATTGGGGCTTGGGGCGACGACGACTACGGCAGTTCGTCCGGCTCGGCATACATCTTCGTGGGCGGGCCGAAAGGCACGGACACCATCGGCACGTTAGACCCCGCCACCGGCAACTTCCTGCTGCGCAACACGAATGACGCCGGGGCCGCAGACCTGGACTTCCTCTTCGCCGCCGACATCACCGACGGCATCCCCCTG
>CBDUUP010000271.1:0-6336 GCA_965370435.1 uncultured Anaerolineales bacterium
CGTCTCTCTCATTGAGTGAAAAAGGGACGAGTAGCGGTCTACGATATGAGGCTTCCCGAAACAATTCCTGGTCACCAAAATAGTGGTCAAACATGTGATATGTCATAAGAAATCTACTTCCTACAAGAGGTAATAAATCAAATAATTGTTTGATAAATTTCCTTCCCTCATTTCCATCTTGAAGAGCATCATGTTGTGTAGCAAATATTGGTCGATGTTTTAGAATTTCATCCATAAGAAAAAAATCTTTTCGGAAAGGTGGCATTGCTAATACCAACACATTATCGGATAATGTTTCTCTAAGCAACCACGGATCACAAAGAGTTATACCATCAGACAAACTCACGAGTGGTAAGAAATCACTAACTGAGAGGCCAGGATATCTTGCTTCAAGGAAAAGTTGCAGAGTGGAATGATCGTTGATTGGTGTTTCTGGAGCCATTGCCAATACAAATGCCAAGAAATCTTCTAATATACTACTGCGCAATTCATCTATAAAAGGATAAACCTCGGTGAGTTGGTTCCTTTGTAAATTTACAGGTAATATGCCATCTGGGTCAAAACAAGAACAACTAGGTATTTCGAAGGTTAGTGAAGAGGGAATTCCGTGATTTAAGGTTTCCTTGATCATACTCATACTTTGATCTCTGAACTCAAGATACGATATAGATTTAATAATGGCAATCCCATTACAAGCCAGCCCAGGGCTCCAGCCATAAGACCAGTGTATGTCTTGATAACCATCTAATTTGATTCGTCGCCATTCATTTGGAAGTGTAGAATCTGGAGCTGGTGAGGTGTAAGCCTGTCCTATGATGATATCTTCTTCGGCGGCATCTTCAAGTTTTTTAGAAACCAAGTAATATTCAAATGATGAACCTTCATAATCAAGGAACTCAGTAATATTTTTTATGCCGATTGTCTTCAAAATAGATGGGTTTTCAAGCACATACCAATCCCAAATTCCATCGAATGACAATAAATCGATAATTGTTTCCTTATTGATTTGAATTTTTACTAATGTTCCAATAGGGTGTTCAACCTTATTTAGTTCGATAAACTCATCATCGATTGAGGCCTTAAACGCAAGACCATGGGGGCTATCTGGATGGCGTGTCGAGACATGGATGTTGTTCCCTAACAAGAACGTGGCAAACACACCAATGCCGAACCGGCCAGAACGCAATACCCGTGAACTTCCCTCATCGTCTTCGAATGTCTTCCGCCAATTTATATTCTGTCGGAGACAAGCACCAGCTTTCAAGAAGTAGTTCTGAATCGTGTCAACCGTCATCCCGATGCCTTTGTCACTCACGATCAGCCAAAAGGTCCCATCCTCCTCATCTTTTATTGTGATACAAACGTCCGCATCTTGATCTATTTGGGGAATATCTGTCCAATCGAGATCATCCCGGGTGTTTACTAGATCCTCTAATTCCCGAACGGCATCCACCGAATTTTGCAGGAGTTCCCTGATTCCGATTTCTGGGCTTTTTCCGTACAGGGGTTCAACGAGGAGCTTCATAAGCTCGCCTCCCGCCGTGTCGAACATTGCCTGACGGGGGATGTAATCTACGGTTTTCGCGAATTTCTCTTCATCGTCAAGATTAGAGGTCACTCGCCGGATTGAGAGGCCTAATTTGTCAAATTTTTCTTTTTTATCAAATCGGCTATAAATTTCACCTATCACAGCCCAGGAAGTATCTAGCTCATATTGAATCCCGGTTAGGCGTTCTTTTAATGGCAAGTAGGTGCCTACGTCTTTGGGGTTAACCAGTACAAATATTGATTCAACATCTTCTTCAGCGCTTTTAATGTCTTTTACGGCATCATGAACTCGCCACTCTTTCAGCGATTCAGGACTGTCTAATTCTTTTGTTTTGAGGAGTTCCGCTGGAGCGCGCTCCGCCTCGATTTGAAGGGCATCGGCAACTCGTAGCACAGCCATCAAAAAGACTGGATGAATGCCTTTGTGTTCTCGTTTAGCATGGTATTTATCTTCCAAATATGGAATGCAGTCACGCAGAGACATTCCGTGGCTTCTGGCGACCATTCCTGTGATGTCCGCTAAATATTCCTCACATCCCTTAAGTTTCAATCTATCTTGGGTTGGCCCTGGAAACCCATTGAAGGCAATCTGGTGAGCGAGTCTATGATGGTGTCGGCGAATGAATTCACCAATGAGCTTCAATTGTTTACCCGTCCACGATTCAGGATCATCGCCGGGGATTTGCACCGGTTCTGTATTGCCGAAAAGTTTGTTGAGCTTTCGGCCATCGAAACGTTTTGCTTCGATACAGAAATCAGCCCACAATACATTCCAGGGTTTGTCATCTAGTTCTTTAATTATTTTCCAATCATCGTTCGAGGTTACCAAAGAAATGAAACCGTCTTCAGTCAAGTGCATTGCCAGGTCGTGCAGCAAGCAAGACAAGATCAATACCGCCGCGTCACTCGACGTGAAGACCTCCCGGGCTTCATCTCTGATAAGTGCGTCTGCGGTGCGCATCACCCCATTGAGATGGTCAATGCCGTGATCGGTATATTCTCGGAAGAGAATCGTCTTGTTATCTTTGAGGAGGGCTTCAAATTCGCTGAGGGACAGATTCACAGAACCCTCAAGTTTATTATCCTTCGCGAGTACTTTACCAAGATTTTCAGGAATCTCTATCATGTTTCCTTGCTCCTCACCACTGTGCTAGGGTTGAACTTACGCATTGGCTATCTTTGCGGGAGTTACAATTGAGAATGGAGGCCATCATTCACCCCCAAACGAGGCAGGAGGGCTATCGGCGTCCTGTACCAGTATAGCAAAAGACAGCCCAGTGTGCAAGCCTCGGAATACGCCGGGATGTATTTCAGTTTGGGGTTCGTTTGGTCGCGTGGCAAACACTCTGCGACTAAAGTCACACAAACATTTACGAAGTCGGCCTTCGCCGACTAAAAGAGCTTTTAGTCCGCCGAAGGGCGGACTTCGTAGTTGTTGGCGCGACTTCAGTCGATCAACGCCCCAAACCGCCCTACCCAATGAACCTCGCCGCGAACCAACTTCCATTATAATAATTACCAAGCAAAGGCCTCCTGCCCATTTCATCCGTTTCCCGACCACTGAGACCACTCAGACTCCCCCCCATGACCCTCACCCGCCTCCTCACCCTCCGCAACCTCTCCCAGAGCCGCGCCCGCGCCGTCTTGAGCGCGCTGGCCGTCGCCCTGGGCGTCGCCATGACGGTGGCCGCCGACGTGTCCAGCCAGTCCATCATCAACGCCCTCTCCGCCTCGGAAGACGCCATGACCCTGGGCGGCGGGCTGATAGACCAGCTCGACCAGATGCTGGTCAGCGTGGGCGCGGGGATCACCTTCGCAGCGGGGTTCATGGTCTTCAACGCCTTCGCCATGACCATCACCCAGCGCCGCCAGCAGATCGGCGCGCTGCGCTCCCTGGGCATGACCCGGGGCCAGATCATGCGCCTCACCCTGTCCGAAGCGGCCCTCACCGGCGCGGCGGGGACCGTGGCCGGGCTGCTGGCCGGGCCTCTCCTGGGGAGACTGACCATCGCCCTGATGAAGGCCCTGCTGAAAGACATCTTCGTCTTCACCGACAGCGTCCCCTCCACGGGCGCCTTGCTGCTGGCCGCCGGGTTGGGGATGGCGGTCACATTGCTCTCCGTGCTGATCCCCGCCTGGCGGGCCGCGCAGGTATCCCCGATGGCGGCGCTGCGGAACCAGACCCCCTCCGGCGCGGACCGTCCCCCCGCCGGGCGCACCTGGGTCAGCCTATCGGTTGCGGCGGGGTTGGCGGTCTACGTGGCCGCGGCCCCTCCCGGCGAGTGGATCATGCCCCCCTGGGACGTTCGGCTGGCTTTGATCTTCGTGCTGGTCTGGCTGGCCTGCCTCGCCATCGCCGCGCCGGGATTGATCGGCGCGATGGGCCGGGTCTTGGCCGGTCCGATGACCCGTCTATGGGGCGCGGGCGGACGCCTGACCGCCGACAACCTGCGCCGGGCCAGAGGCCGGGTGACAGTAACAACTCTCACCCTGGCGGCCTCCCTGGCGATGATCGTGGCGCTGACCGGCTTCATCAACCTGGCCATGAAAGAATTCATGATGCCCAAGGTCTACCAGAGCATTGACCTGGGCGCTTACATTATGACCCGTTTTGACATGATGGCGGGGATGGAGGGCTACGTCAGCGTGGACAGTATCAAGCTCCCCCCCGAGGCGGTGGCCGACCTGAAGGAACTGGCCCAGGGCCGGGCGCGGGTGATGGAATGGCATTTCGTGGTGGTCCCGGAATTATCCTTCCTGGGGGACAGCTACTTCTCCTTCGTCGGCGACCCCCACCACATCCAGCAGGCCGGGGACACCTTCTTCACCTTCATCGAGGGCGATTGGGAGACCGCCATCCCTATCATGGAGGCCGGGTGCGGCGTGTTGACCACCCCCCTGGTGGCCCACAACAACGGCGTCGGCCTGGGCGACGGCTTCACCGTCACCGGGGCGAGTGGGCCGGTGGAATGCACCCTGGCGGGGATCGGGGCCACCTACGTCAGCTCCTCCTTCATCAGCCTGACCGCGGCCGAGGCCTTTGAGGTGGACGACCCTCTCAGCGTCTTATTCTGGCCCCTGATCGGGGAGGACATCCCCACCCTGGAAGCCGATCTGGACGCCCTGGTCGAGCGGCGGGGGGACATCGAATACCGCCCCATGGAAGACATGGCCGAACTGCAAACCAAGGCCATAGACTACCTCCCCGCGCTCTTCAACGCCCCCCTCCTGCTGGCGATCCTGGCCTCCGCGCTGGGGGTGGTCAACACCACCGTGATGAGCGTAGCCGAACGCCGCCGCGAGCTGGGCCTGCTCCGGGCCGTGGGCGCCACCCGCCGCCAGGTGATGGGCATCGTCGCTGGGGAGGCGGCCCTGATGGGCTTGGCCGGGGCCTTCTTGGGGGTTCTGACCGGGGCGGGGATCAGCGTCATCATCACCGTCACCTATGGGGGCGCTTCCTGGGGCTTCCCCGACCTGGACCTGTGGGGCGCGGCCTGGCGTTCGGTCCGTCCGGCTCTGGTGAACGGCCTGTTCGGGCTGCTGGTCTCGCCTCTCATCTGCGCCGCGGCGGCCTGGCTCCCGGCGCGGGGGCTGCTTCGGGAGGGGGTTATTGATACTATACGAGAGTCTTAGGGGTCTTGGTGGTCCAAGAAATCTGGCGCGTTAAATTGATTTTATAGGGAGAATAATAAGGGAACTATTGAGAGATAATGAGGAGACGCCCCCTCCTTCCCTCTTTTCCGCTCCAGCAGGATCATCATCTCATTCTGGTTCTGAGGCTACCTGGAGGGAAAATATGCCTTTGTCGGTGGATATATAAAGCTTTTGGAGATCGTTATCAAAAGCTGTGCCATAGATACTGCCAGCATCTTGAGGCAGTTCAATCATCTTTATTTCTTCCCCATTAAACATCCATATGCCATTAATCCTGACAATCCAGACCATGCCATTGGCATCTTCAAATGTGTCCAGGATATGCCATTTTTGAGGAAATGTGTAAATCACCTCTGGACCTTGATCTCTTTGGGCGAGATCCCATCGGTAAAAGTATTTCGTATCTAAGAACCACAAAGATGTTCTTCCAATCGTAAAGCTGAAAATACTAGATAGATCTCCCGGTCCCTCGAATCGGCCAAAATAAGCCCACGAAAGGTTTGATTGATCTTGGTGATAAAGATCACCCTCTCTGGATAATGCCCACAAATTCCCTTCATTATCCTCCCTCAACATCATAATTTCCCCTTCCGTTTCAATTGGCATGGGCGTCCATAACTGGCCGTCAAATTTCCCTATCCAGTTGTCGCTAAATACAACGACCTCGCCGGAACGAGTGGTTACACAACTCCACCAGGTATACCCAGTAGGAAGGGAATGGTTGGTGAGCGCTTTCATGTCCCAACTGCCTGAGTTAAAATCGTAAGTTGTGAAAACCTCGTCAGGATTGTCATTGGCGCGAATATTTTTGGTTAACCAAATCTGTTCCGAAGGGCAAATCTGAAAATACTCCATAGCTTCAGGGATCAGATCAATTTTTTGCGTTTTTGCGCTAAAAATAGAAGAAAGCCCGCCGCCTTTGTCCGCCGAGAAAGAGAATAGCTTTCCTTGATCATTATCTATTCCCCACAGACTATGATCCGAGTGTCTAATACTAATAGAGAAGAAAGTGTTGTCAGAGATACAATCCCAATCAGATCTTTGGCAATCAATCCAGGTAAATATATTCTCATAATAAAGTGGGCTAAAGGGAAAGAGGAAGGTGAAAATGATAATCAAATTGAGTAACACATT
>CBDUUP010000272.1:0-6302 GCA_965370435.1 uncultured Anaerolineales bacterium
TGGATTTCAGATCCTCCTTAGCCAGGAGTGTCAGCCGCAGGATGAGGGGCACAATGTTGAGGAAGTGGGAGAATTTATCCTGGGCGAGGTTCTGCAAGGGGGGCATAGTGTCGCGTTGGAGGTTGAGGATCCCGGTGCTGAGAAATAGCATTGCAGCCGAGGCGATGAAGAGCGCATACGCCGCTTTCCAATATTGTGCCAGGGAAGGGTTTCTCTTGAGGAGAACCGAGGCGACGAGGAAGAATCCGGTGAGGGCGATTATATAAGTCTGGTTCCTATTGGTCGGGAAGACATCGTAATAGAGGCTGCCCAAAACAAAGACCGCAAGGCTGCCCAACAATAAGCAAATCGAAACAATGTATTTTTTCATTTGGGGATACTCACCTCGCACTCTGTTTGTTCCTTATCGCAAGTGGCGACCAACTCATCATTGTAGAAGACCTCAAAGGTGGAACGCCAGAAGCGGTCGGGGCCGCTGCGCTCTAATTGTTCCCCCACCTCCACGCAAGCCACATCTGGGGCTTTGGGATTCCCCTTGTCTTTCCACACTGTCACACATTCACCTGGCGCCAATTCGTCCAGCCCCCAGTCCACGCCCATGATAGCTCCATCCCCTTCTCCCAGGAGTAACGGCCCCATGGGGAACGCTTCATCCCCCTGGTTGACCAGGAAGAGGCTGTCCTCCCCGCGCTTGACGATCAGCAGGTCGTAGCTGTCGGCGTTGACCGGGATGGTCGGAGTCTCGGTGGGTGACGGGGACAGGGATTGGCAGCTCATCCCAACGAGTACGGATACGAGAATAATCACGAACAGCTTCCCCTTAGAACTGGTAGACCTCAGGTGTGCCTGCATAACGAGTCTCCTTCATTAAATACATCTCAACGCCGTGTAGTTGAATATTAAGGCCATTGTACAATCGAAGCTCGCGGAGAGCAAGAGGAGAGCGCGTTCACCCTCACCCCGGCGGCTTGGCGATGAAACTGCCAAGCGCCTGCCCCTCTCCCTGGAAGGGAGAGGGGCAGAAAATCCGAAGGATTTTCGGGGTGAGGGTCGGCGCGCGGTTAACCTTCTTATTCCAATTCCTAACAGACCTCCTCGCGGCGAGGAAGAGATTGAAGGAAGACCTTAAATAACAAAGGCCCAAAGTCACTACTTCTTTCTTCGTGCCTTTGCGCCTTCGTGGTTAAAGTTTGTGTTCACATAATAATCTACATCAACCTCCGCTGCCGCTTCGAATCGTTATCTGAGCGTCCGCTGAGACCGACTGGATGATAGCTCGGTTCGGCCCGGGGGGCGGGCTTGGGCCAGGAGGGTCGGGGGCGGCGGGCGGGGGTGTTCGTGCGGCGGGCGCGGGAGCGATTGTTGGATGGGCGGCGCATATTACTGAAAGCGGTCCGTCCCTCCTCCGCCTGGGAGAAGAGCCGCTCCCCGGCCAGGGAGAAGGTGCCGATGATGAGCACCCGGATCAGCCACACCAACACCGCCACGAAGATGGGCACCACCTTGAGCAAGGTCTCCCGGGGGATGACGGCGTTGCCCAGAGAATGGTTGCCGAGAATGGCGATGGAGACTCCCCACCAGGTGAGGATGGCGTTCATGGCCGCGGCCAGCAGCCAGGCCCCGAACAGATACCAGACCTCCGCCGGTTCGTCCGCGCCCTGCTCGGGGGTGAAGATGCGGGCGATCCCGGCGAAGTCCATCCCGCAGAAGGCGAGGGCCAGGATGGTGGCCCAGCGCACCCCCAGGAAGCTCAGGTCGCCCAGCAGGTCGGACAAGGCGAAGTCGGTGGTGCTGTAGTTGAAGACCTCGAACGCCAGCAGCGCAGAGAGGATGAGCAGCCCGAAGACCAATCCCCTCCGCAGAGAGAGGTTGTGGAGCATATTGCCGGCCAAGGGCGGCTGATAGCGAGTGGTTTTTGTGGTCATTTTCGAACTCCTTTCCTTAGTCAGGTAGTCGGGTAGTTAGATAGTTTTGTAGTTGGATTTGTTCTAAGTATAGAACTATTGTTCTATTTTGTCAAGGAGGAATTTTAGGCAAATCTGCCTTCGCAGGGTAAATAATTTGACCTTCAACGCTTTCTATGGTGATTTTTTTGAGGAATTAGACTAAATTTGGACTAAGTTTCTCCCCACAGCAATAAACGAATGCTGATCGCCAGAGACGGTTCTCTGGGAATTGACGTGGTTTACAAATGTCCTATACCAATATGTGGGTGCAAGTCAACCAAAACACCCATATCTGGCGGGTAAAAAGCTAGATATTGAAACCGACCACGTCAACTCCCAAAGAGCCCCAGAGACAATCTGAGAATCCAGGAAAGTATCTGGTATAATAATTGAACATCCTGCTGTTTATCCAAAATAATCCAGACGCGATGAGCAAGCCAGAGTATTGAACGTGCTGGTAATGTGGCTATGGCAGCAGCGGTGCGTTGTACCGCCTTTAACGTCTCATCTTAGGCATCCAACAAATTCAATATCCACTACCCAACAACCAACACATCCCTGTGTAGGAGGTGCGGTGAACACTGTCGTTGCCTGTGCTTTAGGGGAATGTGTCCACGTAGCCGGTGTCTCCAACTTCCTGCGCCTGGCCGAAGCTGCTGGCTGGCGGACAATCTTTCTCGGCCCAGCAGTATCGATTGAAGAGCTATTGGAAGCAGCCCGTCGTGAAAAAGCTGACCTGGTTGGCGTGTCCTACCGGCTGACCCCTGAGAACGGGGAACGCTTGCTGGCTGAGTTCGCTGAAGCCGCAGATGAAATGCACGCCAGGGGTGTACGCTTCGTGTTTGGCGGCACGCCGCCGGTTGTCAAACTGGCCCGCAAGCTGAATTTTTTCGACGCTTGCTTTGACGGCGCTGATGCTCCCGAACAGGTGGCGGTCTACCTGCGTGGCGGGAAAGTCGATGGACAAACTGAAGTCGATTACCCTCAGACAACCATCGAGCGCATCCAGTGGAAGTCACCCTTCCCTCTGCTCCGGCATCACTTTGGGCTTCCCGCAATGGAAACCACCCTAGAAGGCATCCAGACGATCGCTGAAGCCAGGGCGCTGGATGTGATCTCCCTGGGAATTGACCAGGAGGCGCAGGAGAACTTCTTCCATCCAGAACGACAGGACCCGCGTCGCAAGGGCGCAGGGGGAGCGCCTGTACGGAGCGAAGAAGATTATGGCGCTCTCTATGCAGCCAGCCGCCGGGGCAATTTTCCGCTGATGCGTACCTACACAGGCACAGATGACTTCATTCGTCTGGCTGAGATGTACGTCGAGACCGTTCACAACGCCTGGGCTGCGATTCCCCTTTTCTGGTTCAATCAAATGGATGGACGCGGCCCCTGGGATTTGGAAGGTTCGATCCGAGAACACCAGCAGTTGATGGTCTGGTACGGGGAACGGGGCATCCCGGTAGAACTCAACGAGCCTCATCATTGGGGGATGCGGGATGCGCCCGACGTGGTCTTTGTGGTCTCCGCCTACCTGGCTGCGTACAATGCCCGCGTATTCGGTGTGCATGATTACATCGCTCAGATGATGTTCAACAGTCCTTCAGGGCATACGGACGCGATGGACCTCGCCAAGATGCTGGCTTTGATCGAGATGATCGCCGATCTGGAAGGGCCGGACTTTCGCATCTGGCGGGAGACCCGCACCGGACTGCTCAGCTATCCGGTCGATATAGACCTGGCCCGGGGGCATCTGGCCGCCAGCGTGTATCTGCAAATGGCCCTCAAGCCCCATATCGTGCACGTGGTTGGTTACACCGAAGCCGATCACGCCGCCACTGAAGCTGAGGTGATCGAATCCTGTAAACTGGCCCGCCGGGCAATCGAAAACGCTCTACACGGTCAGCCTGACATGACCCAAGACATTGCTGTGCAGGCCCGCAAGGAAGAATTGATTCGGGAAACCAGAGTCACTTTGGATGCCATCCGCTCCCTCGCCCCGTCCAGCATCTCCGATCCACTGGCAGATGCGGCTGTGCTCGCTCAAGCAGTCACCAGCGGGATACTGGACGCGCCTCAACTAAAGAACAATCCCTTCGCCCGGGGCGAGATCGTGACTCGCATAGACAGCCGCGGCGCTTGTGTGGCGATAAATCCAGATAACGGCCAACCGGTTAATGAGAAGACGCGTTTGAAGGCTTATAAATCTAAGTGAAGTGAGAAAGGAGTTTTATAGATGAAGAAAAAAAAGATTAGATATTCTGTGATAGGGGCAGGTCATGGAGGTAGGGCAATGGCTGCTCACCTTGCTTTGATGGGCTTCAAAGTGACTCTTTACAATCGTACGCTAAAACGTATTGAAGCGATCAAGGAACGTGGAGGAATCACCTTAGAAAGTCAGGAATCTGGCCCCCAAGGATTTGGGAAATTGACCACAGTGACTTCAAATATGCAAGAAGCTCTGCGGGACAGCGATGTGATCATGGTCGTGGTGCCGGCGTACGCGCATGTCGATATCGCCAAGAAAGCTGCTCCATACCTGCGCGAGGGTCAAATTGTGATTTTGAATCCTGGGCGCACCCTGGGAGCATTGGAGTTTCGCCAAGTGTTGCGCGACCAAAACTGCAAGGCTGGCGTCATCGTCGCTGAGACCCAAACCTTCATTTATGCCTCGCGCTCCGAGGGCTTGGCTCAAGCGCGCATCTTCCGCATCAAAGATGCCGTTCCTCTGGCTGCTATGCCGTCCTCAGATACGGCCAAAGTTCTAAAAGCCATCAACCCGGCCTTCCCTCAATTCATTGATGGGATCGATGTGCTGCAAACCGGATTGAACAACATTGGCGGCATCTTTCATCCCACCATCAGCTTGCTTAACGCCGGTTGGATTGAGTCTACTGGGGGAGATTTCCAATTCTACCTGGAGGGCGTTACGCCAACCATAGCCCGGATCATGGAAGCCATCGACCGGGAGCGTGTCAGTGTGGCTTCTGTCCTGGGGGTGCGGGCGATCACCGCGCGCGAATGGCTCAAGATGGCCTACAACACCTCTGGCGAGAACCTGCATGGAGCTATCCACAACCAACAGGGCTATCGGGGGATCAACGCCCCTCAAACCCTAGACCATCGCTACATCCACGAAGATATCCCTATGAGCCTGGTTCCGGTCGCTTCAATGGGGCGCCGCTTTGGCGTTTCAGTGCGCGCTATGGAAAGCCTCATCCGCATGGCCATCATCGCCAACCGGACCGATTACTGGCGGCGTGGCCGTACGTTAAAGAATCTGAGGCTTGAACACCTCAGCGCGAGAGAATTGAAGAATTTTGTCATCGATGGTTTTGATGAGAAAGAATACGCGCCAGCGCCAATGTATGTTCTAGGAAGAGCAGAGAAGACTTATAAAGAAACCCCTTTTATTGATACAATGTAGCTGAACTAATTGAGGAATTAAACTAAACCTGGACACTGATTCATTGATTCGTGGTTATAATTTTCCAGGTGATTGGGTATATTTGGTTTGATTTCTCTATAGACCATCAACCACTCACGGAGGCCGCCATGCTCGAATTGCGGCAGAGATCGTTTGGCGACTATGGCGTCAACTGCTACCTCCTCATCTCGCCCGACCGATCGGAGGCTTTCCTGGTGGACCCCGGCGCGGAGGCCGAGGCCATCCTGGATTGGGTCGGGGACTTGAAAATTTCCCGGATCTTCATCACCCACGGACACCGCGACCACGTCGAGGCGTTGGAGGAAGTCCGCCAGGGGTTGAAAGCCCCGGTCGGCATCCACCCCGCGGATGCGGAGAAGTTCGAGCTGCAAGCGGATTTCGACCTGCAAGACGGCGACGAATACGCCCTGAGCGGGGGCAAGATTGACCTGGTTCACCTGCCCGGCCACACCCCGGGGCAAGTCGGGTTGCGGCTGATTGAAGGAGGGCAATTCAACTGCGTCGTTGTCGGGGACGCCATTTTCCCCGGTGGGCCGGGCGCAACCGCCTCCAACGATGCTCTGGCCGAATCCATCGAGACCCTGGCGCGCACCGTCTTCACCTGGCCGGACGCCACCCACCTCCACCCCGGCCACGGAGAGGCCGCCACCGTAGGCGCGGAGCGGGCCGCTTTCGAGGCATTTAGGGCACAGCCGCTGCCGCCGGATTTGCAGGATAATGTGACCTGGGAAGATTAAAACTTTTTTCACCACAGAGACACAGAGAATGTCGCTCCGCTAGGAGAGAAAAACTTTTTTATAAAGGAGAAAAATCATGGAATGGATCTTCACCATTTTGAGTTGTGTCGTAGTCAGCGCGGTCGTCTTTTTGCTGATGCTCTTGCCTTCCTCCATCAAGCTCATCTACCAATA
>CBDUUP010000273.1:0-6253 GCA_965370435.1 uncultured Anaerolineales bacterium
GGTGTTCACCTGCTCCCGAAGAACCTGCCGCGCCAGGATCAGCCGCTGAGGATACGCAAGCGCCTGCCCAGGAACGGCCCACCAACGTTGCGGAACCTGTATCTGTGGACCCGAGCCAATTGACCTCGGAGCCTTCCGGCGAAGGCGGCCCGGTTGAAATGCCTGTTCCCGGTGGACGCGCCTCTGAGGAATCGTTATTGCACTTCGTTTCCCTGGATTTGAGCAAGCGTCTGGATATTGACATCAGCGAGGTAGTTCTGATCGAGATGGTTGAAGTGACCTGGCCCAGCGGTGCGCTGGGCTGCCCGGCCGCAGACGTGGACTACACTCAGGCCGAAGTAGCCGGGTATCAGATCACTCTTGAAGCCCAGGGCGAGCAGTACGTTTACCACACCACTGGGTTGACCGCCTTCATCTGGTGTGACAGTGGAACCCCGGTGGAACCGCTGGACTCCTGAAAGTTGCCAGGGGGAAGCATAGTATTGGTGTAGCAGTAGAGGGGCAGGCCATTGCCTGCCCCTTTTTCTTGTAGGGTTGTTAAGTTTCAGTTGCAAGTGATTGACGTAATGGGGTTATTTTTACTTCATAAAGCTCATGCCGTCAATCGCCTGAGCCTGACGATTATACCAAACTCGGAAAATTAACCATAGCCTTTTGACCCAATGAAGTTGGGTAGCCCCACGCAGTCCTTATTCCCCTCGATACCGGGCCTTGACGATTTGGGCCATCGTCGCCAGGGCGATCTCTTCCGGCGCTCTACCGCCCAGGTCCAGGCCGATAGGCCCGTGCAGTTTGTCGGCCTGTTCAACGCTTAAACCCTGTCTGAGAAGCCGCTGACGGCGTTTTTCTTGGGTCTGGCGGCTGCCCAGCGCTCCAACGTAGAAGGCCGGACTGGACAGAGCGATTATCAAGGCCGGGTCGTCAATTTTGGGGTCGTGGGTGAGCGTGACCACCGCCGCGCTGCTAGTCAAGGTGATTTCAGCGAAAGCCTCTTTCGGCCAGGCCTGGAATATTCGGTCAACCTGGGGGAAACGGGTCTGGTTTCCGAACGCCTTGCGAGGATCTATCAGAATGGTTTGGTAGTCCAGGGTCTTGGCGATCTCGGTCAGGGGTATCGCGATGTGGCTGCCCCCCACGATGATCAATGTGAGCGCGGGGAGGATCAGATCAATGAAGACCTCGCTTCCATCGGGGAGGGGGAGTCGTTTGGGCTTTTCTTCGGCCAAGACTTCTTTCACCGCGGAGTGAATGTCCTGATCTAGGTCATCCCCATAGGATATTGGCGAGTCTTCTTCGCTGAAGCGGAGCGCAGTTCGCAGCCCCACTTGCTCCTCCGGCCCCGAAATGACCGTTATCGTCGCTGCCGGATGATTCTCCGTGATCGCCGGGCGCAGAAAGTCATACCGCGCCCGGTCAAGCGGCTCGACGAAAACCTCGATCTCGCCGCCGCAGGCCAAACCAACCTCCCAGGCGTCTTCGTCGCTCACCCCAAAGTGAAGCAGCTTGGGCCTGCCGCTGCTGATGACCTCCATCCCCGCTTCGACAACCGCTCCCTCCACGCACCCGCCGCTGACCGTGCCGGTGATCTTCCCGGAAGCGGTGATCGCCATCTTGGCCCCCGCCTGCCGCGGAGAGGAACCCCAGGTCTGGATGACGGTGGCCTGGGCAACTTGCTCCTGGCTGGCGAACCACTCGTTCAAATCGGAAAATATATCTCGCATGGAATAATGGTCTCGTCGTAAACTCCAATATGGTTAATCACAAACTACGACATCATTTTACCGTACTTAGCCGGACATTTTCTCATCAGGGGATAACTTTTACCCTGGCAACCAAGATCACAGACCCCAAGGGTCTTCAAGACCCTTGGGGTCTAGCTTCGAATACTACCCAGAAAATGTATGTACATTCTCAATCTATATGATATTTTCTACTATAATACAAGTCAGGCATGATTAGACGCAATTCATTTTCCAAGATGTTCTTTCCTCATGTTAACGGAGGGTTTATTTCTGTCCCTGTCATTGAACCACACCCGGTTCGCGAAGACAAAAATGACAGGGATTTTAATTTTCAAGATACCTTGAGTATGGGAAAAGCCTATGACTGATTTTGAAATCTACCAATCCCCCTATAGCTGGCGATATGGATCAGATGAGTTGCGCCAACTCTGGAGTGAGAGCGACAAACGTCGCCTCTGGCGGAAAATTTGGCTGGCGCTGGCTGAAGTTCAGGCAGAATTCGGCCTCGTATCCACCGAGCAAGTCGAGGATATCCGCGCCCATGTTGAAGACGTTGACATGTCCCGCGCCCTGGAGATCGAGACCGAGATCAAACATGATTTGATGTCCGAACTCAAAGCCTTTGCGGAGCAATGTCCGCTGGGCGGGGGCGTCATCCATCTGGGCATGACTTCGATGGATGTGAAGGACAACGCCGAAGCCATGCAGATACGCGCCTCCCTGGATATGGCGTTGCAACGGCTCCATGCGCTCCTGGAACTTTTTGTCGGACTCATAGATCGTTGGGCCGATACGCCGGTCATCGCCTTCACCCATCTCCAACCCGCCGAGCCGACCACGCTGGGGTACCGGCTGGCGCAATACGGGCAGGATTTGCTCATGGACTGGGAGAATCTATCCCGCTTGCGGTCTTCACTCCGCGGCAAAGGGATCAAAGGCGCGGTGGGGACCAGCGCCTCCTTCGCTGAATTGATCGGGATCGAAAACCTAGAGCGTTTCGAATCGCGCCTTTCGGAGATCCTCGACCTCCCCTTTTATCCCCTCACCACCCAAACCTATCCCCGCAAGCAGGATTACGATATTCTCAGCGGGCTGGCGGGATTGGGCGCCTCGCTCTATAAATTCGCCTTCGACCTGCGGATCTTACAAACCCCGGCCATAGGCGAGTTGGCCGAGCCTTTTGGAGAGAAACAGGTCGGCTCTTCCGCCATGCCCTTCAAGCGCAATCCAGAACAAGCCGAAAAGATGGACTCCCTGGCACGGCTGCTGGCTCAATTCCCACGCGTCGCCTGGGATAATGCCGCCCACTCCCTCCTGGAACGCACCATTGATGACAGCGCCAACCGCCGCACCACCCTCCCGGAGGCTTTTTTGATCGCCGATGAACTGCTTCTCGCCGCCACCCGAATCGTAGATGGATTGCGAGTTGACGAAGCGGCCATGGCCCGCAATCTCTCGGTGTACGCGCCCTTCGCCGCCACCGAGCGGGTGATGATGGCCCTGGTCAAAGGAGGGGCCGACCGCCAGGCGATGCACGAACGCCTGCGCCAACATACCATGCAAGCCTGGGATGCCATCCGTCAGGGCGAACCGAACCCCCTGGTTGACCTCCTCGCCGCCGACCCGGACTTGAAAAGCATCCTCTCGGCGGATGAAATCAGCCGCCTCATGGACGCCCAGACCTACGTCGGCGCGGCTCCCCAGCGCGCCCGTTCCCTGGTCAAGACGATTAGGAATACATTGGCCGCTCACCAGAAAGAAGAGCGACCCAAATCCGATATTGAGCATACATAATTAACCTGATAGGAGTTGTTCAATGAACCGAGAGATTTTTCAAGACCACCTGGCCTTAACCTTTGATGACGTACTGGTCGTGCCTTCCTACACCCACATGCTCCCCTCGGAGGTGGATGTAAGCGTCCGCTTGACGCCGGAAATAAAACTGTCCATCCCAATTTTATCCGCCGCTATGGACACCGTCACCGAAGCCCGGTTGGCGATTGAATTGGCGCGGCAGGGTGGGTTGGGCGTCATTCACCGCAACATGTCCCCCCAAGATCAGGCTGCCGAAGTGGACAAAGTAAAACGTTCCCAATCGGGCATGATCGTAGATCCTATCACCCTTCAGCCCGATGCCACCATCCAGCACGCTGAAGAAATTATGTCCCACTACCATATTAGCGGCGTGCCCGTTGTCGAGAATGGCGGAAAGCTGGTCGGCATCCTGACCAACCGCGACATTCGCTTCCTGGATTCGGAGGATTTTAACCAACCTTTGAGCAAATTCATGACCTCCGAAGTTCTGGTCACCGCCTCGGAGGGCATCACCCTTCTGGATGCCAAGGAATTGCTTCAAAAGCACCGTATAGAGAAACTCCCTCTGGTTGATAGCGGCGGGCTGCTCAAAGGTTTGATCACAGTCAAGGACATCATGAAAGAGCGCGATTTTCCCAATACAGCCAAGGATTCGAAAGGCCGCTTGTTGGTCGGCGCGGCTGTGGGCGTGGGCGATGACATGGTAGAACGCGCCCAGGTCTTGGTGGACGCCGGTGTGGACATGGTGGTGATAGACACCGCCCACGGCCACTCCAAGGGCGTGATCGAAACTGTCAAGCGCATTCGCCAAGCATGGCCTCAACTACCTATCATTGCCGGAAATGTGGTCACCGCCGAGGGTACCCGAGAACTCATCGAAGCCGGAGCCGACGTGGTCAAGGTGGGCGTGGGGGCCGGCTCGATCTGCACTACCCGTGTGGTCGCCGGGGCCGGGATGCCGCAGCTGTCGGCCATTTACAACTGCGCACAAGCCGCCCATGCCCTGGGCGTCCCCATCATCGCCGATGGCGGGATCAAGTACAGCGGCGACATCGTCAAAGCGCTCGCCGCCGGGGCCGACGTCGTCATGCTGGGGAGCTTGCTCGCCGGGCTAGAAGAATCACCAGGAGAGGTTGTCTTATATGAAGGACGCCGCTTCATGGAATACCGCGGTATGGGCAGCCTGGGCGCCATGAAAAGCTTTGGCCGCGACCGCTACGCCTCCGGCCAGAACGGGAGCGGCAAAACTGTGCCCGAAGGCATCGAAGGGAGAGTCCCCTACAAAGGCCGCTTGCAGAATTACATTTACCAGATGGTCGGCGGCCTGCGTTCCGGGATGGGTTACGCCGGCGCCTCCAATCTGGAAGTGTTACGCCAGGAGACCCAACTGGTCAGGATCACCCACGCCGGTCTGATAGAAAGCCATCCCCACGATGTGATCATCACCAAAGAAGCGCCCAACTACCAGGTGATTTAATCTATCTAATTTCGTTATTGAGGTTCCCCCTTCCTTTGCCAGGACGGTTTCCATTTGCAGAAAGACCAAGCCGCTGCCATGTAGACAGCGGCTTGGTCTTTTTATAGCCCTTGAAACCACATTTTCGCAGAGACTGAACGCTCTCTGGTATCCCCGGCCCTACAGTCAGGATTTCCTTTTCCTGAGGTCCTTGCGCTTCTTGGCCGCTTTCACCAATACCCATCCGAGCAGGGGACTTCCCACCCACGAATCAACTGTCGGTGTGGGGGTAGGCGTTGGCGTAGCGGTATGGTCATCATCATCGTCGTCGGTTTCCGTCACCGCAGGGGATAGGGTAGGGGTGGGTGTGTCGGTCGGGTTCGGTGTAGAAGAGGCCGTCTGGGTGGGAGTGTTGGTCGCCGAGAGCGTAGGCGTGTAGGTCTGTGTATGTTTAGTCCGCATCAAGAACATGCCCGCATCCATTGAATAGTTTTTAATACCAGGTTTGAACACGGTCTTGCCGATTCTCCCGGTGGATGGATTGACATCGCTATCCGCGTTATCGTTCGGGCCCTGGTCCTGGAACGTGAAGACATAGCCGCTCGGGAGGATGAATTCGATCCGGTAATTACCAGGATTCACGTTCTTGAAGAAGTACTTGCCGCTCGCGTTGGTAGTCGTGGTGGCGACTTTGTTAGTGGGCGACCGGTACAGGTTGACGACCACCCCGGCGATTCCCGGTTCCCCGGCGTCTTGAATTCCGTTATGGTTCAAGTCATTCCAGACGTAGTCGCCAATGGCGATCTTGCTGTCATCGGTCGGCGTTGAGGTCGGGACGAGGGTTGAGGTCGGCGTTGGAGTATCAATGGGCGGCGGCGGTGGGTCTGTCGGCGTGGAGGTAGGGGTAGGCGTTCTCGACGGCTGAGATGTTCGTGTAGCCGTTGAGGTAGGCGTATTCGTTGGAGTGTGTGAGGGGCTATCCGTTGGAAAGGTAGTTATTAATAACGTTGGTGATGGTGTGGGAGTAGGCAAAGGAGTGGGAGACGGATACAGAAACATCTCGCTATCAGAATCACACTGATTGGAAGGTGGTTCTCCAAAAAAAAGATCTTTAGCTTGTTGATATGCAGGTTTAGCAAAAGCTCCAGTGAAAATGATCAAAGAAATAATAAAACCAATGAGTAACCGATTACCAAATTTGATTTTAATTCTTAATTTGCGAAGCTGGATTAAAAACCAC
>CBDUUP010000274.1:0-6249 GCA_965370435.1 uncultured Anaerolineales bacterium
TCTTGGAAGTCGGCGCCTTCTCTCGCTCGTGTTGGGTGTCTATCGTGCGGACCAGGATCGTATTAGCCGTCACGCCCGTGCCCCTGACCTCCTGGGCCAGGCTCAGCATCAACGCCTCTTGCGCCGCCATGACAATGTTTTAGTCCGCCGAAGGGCGGACTTCGTAATTGTTGGTGCGACTTTAGTCGCTTTGTCGCTCCACTTTCCCCCCCAAAACTGAAATCCACCCCGCTAAGACATAAACTTCACGGCCTCCCATACATTGGAATGCGCGCCCCATTCACCATCCCCGCCTCCTCGGAACACAAATAAACCAGCGCCGAAGCGATCTCCTCCGGGGTGGTCCAGGAGGCGTTCTTGGAAGTCGGCGCCTTCTCTCGCTCGTGTTGGGTGTCTATCGTGCGGACCAGAATCGTATTGGCCGTCACGCCCGTGCCCCGAACCTCCTGGGCCAGACTCAGCATCAACGCCTCTTGCGCCGCCTTGCCAATCGAATAAGGCCCCGTCTTGCCCGGCGGATTGAACGCCGTGGGCGAAGAGACTGCCATCACCCGCCCCCAGCCATTCTCCAGCATATGAGGGACAAACGCCTGAGTGAGATAGAAGGTCGTCCACAAATGCTGCTGGAGCATCCCCGCCACCTCCTCCTCAGCTGCCTCCGCCAACGGCTTCCCGCCGATCCATCCCCCTACCAGATTGATAAGCACATCTATGCGCCCGAATTTCTCAAGCGCCGCTTGAGCGGCTTCCTGAACCGCCTCCGGGCTGCTTACATCCACCTCCCGGAGCAATCGCCGCTCTCCGGGGATTTCCAGTTCATCTACCAACCCCTCCAGGCGTTCCAGGCTTCTATCGAAAAGCGCCAGCCGCGCCCCGCCCTTGCCAAACTGCCGCGCCACCACGCGGCCCAGCCCCCCCGTCGCCCCGCTGATAACCACTACTCGGTCTTGGATTGACATGCCGTCTTCTCCTGATCTTTAATTTGATAAAAAAAGAAGCCAGATATCACCAGGGTACGGTGTGGCTTCAATGGAGTTCGATGTGGGTGTGATGTGAGTGAAATCTTGGCTTCTGTTATCTTGGATGAGCATGACGGAGAGTTTCTTACTCTCGCTATGTGAGAGATTTATAAGAATAAATTCGTAGGCGCTTGACCAAAACCTATCCCTGCGCTATCCCCTGAGATGCGCCTTCATCGCACTTAAAACCTGTTCCATCGCCTTCACCGAACCCATGACCTCGCCCGGCACCTCCAGGCTGTGGTTGGCCTCCGGGACCACGATAGCCTCGCCATTAGTCGCCGCCACAACCTCCGCCAGGCGGTCGGCGTCATAGTGCGGGTCAGCCGTCCCCGTGGCGAACAGCGACGCCCCGCCATACTTCGCGATCTGCGCCCGCAGCATGTCCAGGCGCAGCAAAGGCGTGAGCCACACCGCATAGACCGCCTCGGGCAAGTCCTCCGTCGTGAGCGTATGCCCCATCCCCAGCGTGCCGATAGATTTCCCTACCAGGGTGAGTTGGTCATAATCGCCTTGTTCCCGTAGGCTTCTATACGCCGCGCTCACGTCCACAGCCAACCAGCGCAACCGCTCCCCGCCATCCAAATCCCGGTACGCAGCCCGGTCGTAATCATATTCCAACACTAAAACATCCGCCCCCAGGTCCATCATCAACCGCCGGGGATAATAGATCAACGGCATCGTAGCCTTATAGCCCATCCCCGGCAAAAGCATGGCCGCATGGCGCGTCCCCGCATCACACTTGAAGAAGACATTCGGTACCGCCTCATCCCGGTAGCCTTTAATGGGTAATGTTTCTGTTGAATACATAGGGCCACACTTCCTTTACTTCATGGGGCGATGGTTCACGTTTCTACTGGCTGTAGGGGCGCACCGCGTGCGCCTTGGGCGGACATCAGTCCGCCCCTACGGGGACCAATTTGCCGCCGTAGGGGCGACCCGCTGGGTCGCCCCGCTTGACGTGAGCCATGCCGAACGTTGGGCCACCTCGCGGCGTCACGATCACTACCCGCCAATCTTGCTTGCAAACCGCCTCATTGCCTCCGCCGCCTTCCTCTTCAAAGGATACCCATGCCCGAAACACACCACCTCCGGGTCCAACTCCGCCATCCTCCCAATAGAGCCTATCGTCCCCGCCATGTCCAGCGTGAAACGGGCCGGAGGCTTGCTCAACCCCAGAAAGCGGATAATGGCATCCCCGGTGAACATCACCCGCTGCTGAGGCTGCCAGAAAGCCAGATGGCCGGGGGTATGCCCCGGCACAGCCACAACCTCTAAGCCCCCCATCACCTGGGGGAGGCTCTCGCCGTCAACCAAATGCCGGTCTACCGGAACCCCCACCGCCGCTTTACGCCCCTGAGCGTCCGCTTCCACCCCCTCGATCACCGGGCTGTCCACCGCCGAAGCCCACACCTGCGCCCCCATCTTTTCTACCAGTTCTGGCAGCCCGCCGATGTGGTCGGGATGGGGATGGGTGATGAGGATTCGCTTCAAATCGCTGGCCTCATGCCCCTGGCCCTCAATCTGCCGGATGATCTTCTCCGCCGCGTCCGGCAGACCGGCGTCAATCAAAGTCAACCCGTCCGGGTCTTCGATCAAATAAACCCGCCCCGCCCGTAGGCCGGTGATGGTATAGAGGTGGGGGATGATTAATTTCATAGTTGCCTCACTGGTCAAAAACGGTTTTCGTAGGGGCGCAGCGTTGCTGCGCCCTGACGTACTTGTACCTTGACGTTCCTGCACCCTGACGTTCCTGCACCCTCACGCTGCTGCACCCGGACGTACCTGTCCTTGACGTTCCTTGACACTGACGTTCCTGCGCTCACGCATATCCTCATCCCCCCACCGCCTCGCCAATATACGCGTCCACCAACTGCTCCAAGATTGAAAGAGGCATCGCCCCATTTTTCAGGACCACGTTGTGGAAAGCCTTGATTTCAAACTTGTCTCCCAATGCCTCCATCGCCTTCTCACGCAGTTCGACGACCTTCAACATGCCTACTTTGTAAGAGCAAGCCTGTCCGGGCATCACAATGTATCGCTCCACCTCGGTCACGATCTCGCTGGTCGCCATGCCGGTGTTCTCTTCCATATAAGCTATGGCCTCCTCCCGCGTCCAGCGTTTCTGGTGGATGCCGGTATCCACCACCAGTCTCACGGCGCGGAACAATTCGGCCTTCAGGCAGCCCAGTTCGCTGTATCGGTCTCCCATGAAGCCGTGCTCGCGAGCCAGCTTCTCAGAATATAACGCCCAACCCTCCACGTAAGCGGTGAAGGGCACCATCCTGCGGAACATGGGCAGCCCCTTGAGTTCCTGCGCCAACGCGATCTGGAAATGGTGTCCGGGAACCGCCTCGTGGTAAGCCAGGGTCCGCATGTCGAACTTGACCACCTCATTCATATCCCGCAGGTTGGCGTAGAAGATGCCGGGGCGGGACCCGTCCATGGCGGGAGGGTTGTAATAGGCCCCCGGCGCGGTCTTCTCCGAGAATTCAGGCACCCGCTCCACCTTCACCCCCGCTTTGGGGCGGATGTCGAACAGGTCGTCCAGCCCCTGGTCAATGTGATCAATCATGGCCTGGTAATCTTCCATCGCCTGGGCCCGCCCCTCATCCGTGTTGGGATACAAGAAGCGCGCCTCCTTCCCCAGCGCAACCATCCGCTCCGCCACGCTCCCCTGGGTGTGCCCCAGTTGTTTCAAGATGGCGTCCATCTCCGCCTGGATGCGGGCCACCTCGGACAATCCGGTCTCATGCACCTCGTCGGGCGTCATCTCGGTGGTGGTGCTGCTGCGCAGGCGGTGAGCGTAATAGGCCTCCCCGTCGGGCAGCTTCCATACGCCGTCCTCGGTCGTAGCCTTCGGCTCCAGATATTCGAAGTAGTCAATCAAGCGTTGGTAGGCGGGATAGACCGTCTCCCGGATGCCCCGCTCCACAGCTTCGTAAAGCTGAACCTTCTTCCCCTCGCCCAAGTCGAGCTTCTCAACCTTCTCCTTGAAGGCAGTGTACATGATGTTCTCGCGGACTTCCACCCCGATGAAGCCCCTCATCTCCTCCAATACCCGGTGGATGACAAACCTGGGCGGGATGACGCCTTTGCTCTCCCGGATGCGCAGCCCTTCCAACACCTGGTCGAACTTGACGCCCACCTTGGAGAGCCGCTTTATGTAATACCTGGCTCCCTTGGGCTTGTCAAGCCGGTGGATCTCGGCGAAGAACTTGGGCAGCTCATTCTGGACGCCGAACATCTGGTTGACCGGATAGTCGTGGTACATGAACTTCTCAGCCCGGGCCTGGTCTTCCAAGAACCAGTCCAGAATGTCCGTAGAGAGCAACTGCGCCGGGGTCTGTTTGGCCCGGTCATAGCTGCGCAGAGTGTTCAAGCTCTTGCCCACAAAGCGGTTCACCTTCTGAAACTGCGCATCCGATAGGTCGGTCAGGTCATCGTTGTGGAAGTTCAACCCCACCTGCTCCAGGATCCCGATCATGCTCAACAGCTCCGGGTTCTGGAGAGCGAAATAAAAGAAGACCCTCTCGTAAAAATGGTTGATACTGACCGGCTTGAACCAGATCAGCCGCACCACCCACCAAACCACCAAAGCCAATACAATACCCAGCCCCCACCATAAATAGTCAATCATTTCTCATCTCCTCTTGTGATTTCACCGCGCAACCCGCGGGTTTTTCATATCATACTATGAGTTAAGATTCTCCGCCCTCCCCCCATATCCACAAAACCCGTAGAGACGCCCCGGTGGGGCGTCTCCCGACAGTCCTCTCACGCCAAGTCTCCCGCAGGTTCCAAACCTGCGGGAGGTTTCAAAGACCCGTAGTTTTCAAGATGGAGAACGACCTCATATTCACTACACCCCCTCCCTGTCATTCCGAGGCCGGAGGCCGAGGAATCCCTGTAACCTTAGCCTCTCATAACCGTTGACGGTGATATTCTCAATGGACTCAGAGATTCCTCGTCAGGCGGGATAACACCACCTCTTCCGTAGGGGCGAAGCGTTGCTTCGCCCAAACGCCTTCCTCGGAAAGACAGGATGGGGATGTTTAGAATAATTCTTTCGTACGTTATTATTCTAAACTTGATGCCAATACGGCGCAGCGCTTCAGGCTCTATCCATTCTACCAAATCCCCGGCAGCAACCGATACCGGGTTTGCCGGGTGAATTCCTTATAGCCCTCAAGTTCCTCCTGCAAAGTCTTGTCCTCCAACGCCGTGCGAACCACCAACCCCACGATCACCACCCCCGTCGGCGCCAGGGCCCACAACGAACCCAGCATCACCGAAAGGCTCAGGTAGGTAATACTCAATCCCAGGTACCCCGGATGCCGGACGATCCGGTACGGCCCCCCGCTGGCGACCGTGTGGCCCCGCTCCACCTGGATGCGCACCAGCCCGGAGAAGAACCGGTTAGAAGCCATCGCCCAGGACCAGAGCAAGTTTCCCATCATAAGAGTCCCCAGGGCGACGTACCTCACCCACAGATCCGGGTCCACCGACCAGCCATAGCGGAAATCCAGCCCCGCCACGATCCAGAGCAGCAAGAACCCCCACAAGCTGATGAGACCCGCCAAAGGGCGATCCCATTTCTTCACCCCTTCCCCTATCCGCCCCCTCTCCGCGATCAGGTCTGGGCTTCTCGACATCAACGCCATAAAATTAATCGCCAACGAAACCACCGATACGCCGATGTAAACCCACGCCCACCCCCATTTCAAGGTCCCCGCCGCCAGGAACAGACACAACCCCTGGAGCAGCATGGAAATGGCGACCTGGATCATACGCCTCATGATTCCCGCCTTCAGATCAGCTTGCTTTTGATTTTCAACCGATACATTCTCATTCATTACGATAACTCCTATTTCTATCATTGCCTCGTTAATCCGCCACCAGGCCGTATCCAAGCCTGAAATACCCGCCGCGCGGAAACATCCTGCCCGGTGACGCGTTGTTTAATCCAACAGGTTCTACAATTCAACCCTGCTGCACAACGATAAATATTCGTTTAGGGTTCCTAAAAATGGCTGCGAAATTCAAAAGCGCACCTAAATTGTAAATACCTTTCCCCCACCCAACACCCATATAATATAGGTGTTCTCCCCCGTAGCCCCGGTGGGGCGTCTTCCGCTTGGGCGTCTCGTGTGCACGCAAATGTTGTCAGAAGATTTCCCGCCAATTCATTTTTCGCCTCATCGAGCACAAAATTTGAGCTATTTAGGGG
>CBDUUP010000275.1:0-6205 GCA_965370435.1 uncultured Anaerolineales bacterium
GCATACGTGTTGTGTTGTACCATACAAAAAATGGTTTGTTTTCTTTTACCGCGGTATATGGGCATTATAGCACATATGTTCGATTTTGTCAAGGGCTGCGCCAAGCGATTTTTCGCGACTTTGACCGTGGCAGGGCGGAGCGAGGGGAGAAGAAAGGAGACGGCCCACCGGGCCGTCTCTACGGATAACTAATCTCGAATCTCGCTACTTCGGGAACCGGCGCAGCACTGTCGCGGCGGTGGGAATCGTCGCCCGGTCGCCGGACTGTAGTTTTGAGGGGGCTTTACCGGGCTTATCCGGCGCGCTTTGGAAGATAAAGATGGGGTCGCCTTTCTTGGCTTTCTTCCGGTCTACGCTGGCCATGCCGGTGAGGAAACCGTCGCTATCCACTGCGCAGGAGGTCACGGTTCCGATGGCGCGGCCGCGTTTGTTTAGGACCGGGTCACCCAGGTGAGCGAGGCGGACGTTCTTCTCGTTGAAGCGGAAGCGCACTAGCTTGGTCTTGCGGGCGGCCTCCTGGGCGAGGTACGCCGATCGTCCGACGAACCAGGGCTTATGTGCTTTCACGAAGCCTCCGAATCCCGCCGCCCCGACGCCCAGGTTGAGGTCGCCGCCCATTTCATGGCCGTAGAGGGGCAATCCGGCCTCGGTGCGCAGAGAGTCGCGGGCCCCCAGGCCGACCGGCTTGAGGCCCAAGGGTTCGCCAACTTCCAGGAGAGCTTTCCATAACGCTACGGTTTTCTCTGGATGAACAAAGATCTCGAAGGCCATATTTTCTCCGGTGTACCCGGTGCGAGAGATAACGGCTTCAATTCCGGCAATAATGCCTTCGGTCACTTGGGTGCGTTGGAGCTTGAGGATGCGTTTACGGGTCTCGGCGTCCATGTCCAGGCGGAGAAGTATCCTTCGGGAGCGAGGGCCTTGCAGAGGGATGTCAACCCGCATATCTTCGCCCTGGGCGGGATCACGCAGGTTTCGGAGGGTAAAATCACGTCCCAAAGCTCTCGCCCAGGGTCGCTCCTCATCCACCTTCACCTCGCCGTTCTTGACCGCGTTCAGCCAGGCCCAGTCCTTGTCGTCGTTGGAGGCGTTGACGACGACGAAATACTTGTCGGTGTCCCGCCTGTAAACGTATAAATCGTCTATGACGTTGGCGTTGGGATCCAGGAAGTGGGTGTATAGGGCGTCGCCAATGCCGTTGCGGATTCCGAGACGGCCAATGTCATTCCCGCAAACGCTGTCCAGGAAAGCGGCCGCGTCGGGGCCTTCCACCTGGTAAACGCCCATGTGGGAGGCGTCAAAAAGCCCGGCAGCATTGCGCACCGCCAGATGCTCCTCAATCACCGAGGTGTACCAGACGGGCATATCCCAACCGCCGAAAGGCACCATTTTGGCGTCCATCTCTCGATGGGTCTGGTTGAGGGCGGTAGTACGGAGGTCGCCGTTTTCTTCCTCTTTCCAGGCGAAGTTGGGCAGCGTCTCGCCCGAACCTTTGGGAATGCCGATATAGTAGGGTTTGGCAACGCTGACGGGATCACCCTTGACGATGGGATCGGCATCCTCGGCGGACTCCCGCACCCATACTGGACCAGGAAGCTGGCGGAGCAGGCCATCCTCAAACTGCGCATAGCCATCGGAGAGGGCGCGAAGCCAGGCCGCCGCCAACCCCGCTTTATCTGCGGGCAGACTGAGCCGGAATTCGGTTGAAGAGATACAGGTCAGGGTACCCTCAATGGCTTCTTCTGGGGTGTGGATTCGGGTGGGTTGGCTTTGGCCCGGGTCTAGATCACCAGCATCGCTGCTCAACGCGAAATTTAGAAACTGGCGGATCTGTTCCCCGCCGAGATCGAAAGCGACCCGCTTGGCGTCTGAGGCGGGTTTATCGTCCTGATAATAGAAGTGGGGATACCCGTGGGCGGTGGGTTCAAAGTCTATTCCGGCGGATAGGGCCAGATCGCGGATTCGAAGCTTGGCTTCTTCCAAGATGGCGAAGTCCACTTTTGCGCTGAGGTTGGCCTTGCTGCCTCTTTGGGGATAATACGGTTTACAGGCCTTCAGCAGGTCGGCGATGATGTCGGCGAGTTGGACGGTTTCGGCCACCCCAAAGCCTCGCTGAGTGATCCAGGGCGCGCCCATGCGGATGCCGGAGGGATTGCGGGCTGATCTGTCGCCGGGGATGGTGTTGCGGTTGACGACGATCCCGGCGATGTCGAGGATTCGGGCCGCCATGTCGCCGGAGAGCGCGGCCCCGTCTTCGCCCACCACCGATTTGCAATCCAGGTTCATCAGGTGGGTGTTGGTGCCGCCGAAGGGGATGCGGAAACCGCGCTCCTCGAGTTGTTGGGTGAGGGCGATGCAATTCTCCACGACCTGATGTTGTAATTGGCTGAATTCCTCGGATTGAGCGATCTTGAAAGCCATCGCCAGGGCGACGAAGGTGTTGACGTGGGGGCCGCCTTGCTCGCCGGGGAAGACAGCCCGGTCAATCTTTCGGGCCAGCAGGCGGCTGGTGGTCATGATGATGGCCCCTCGGGGGCCGTTGAGGGTCTTGTGGGTGGTGGAAGTTACAATGTGGGCATGCCCAATGGGAGATGGGTATGCGCCGCCCACGATGAGACCGGCCACGTGAGCGATGTCGGCCAGGAAATAGGCACCCACCGAGTCGGCGATGGCGCGCAGGCGGGCCCAGTCGGCCTGCCAGGGATAGGAGGAGAAGCCGCCGATAATCATCTTGGGTTTATGTTCTATGGCTAATGCCGCTACTTTGTCATAATCAATTTTCTCGGTACCGGCTTCTACAGTGTAGTGGATGATGTTGAAATATTTGCCTGACCGGTTCACGGGCGAACCGTGGGAGAGATGGCCCCCGTGGAGCAGATCCATGCCCATAACGGTGTCGCCGGGATTTACCAGGGCATGATAAACGGCGTTGTTGGCCGGCGCGCCGGAAAGGGCTTGCACGTTGACGTAAATATCGTCGGCGGTGAATCCATTGGCGGCGAAGGCCTGGGCGCAGCGGCGGCGCGCCAGGGCCTCGGCGGTGTCGGCGTATTCGACGCCTTTGTAGTAGCGGGGATCGCCGAAACGCCGGTAATGCGCCAGCCGAGTCTCGTAATCCAATATCTCGGCATCCTCCATCCAGCGAGTGTCCTCGTCGGGATAGCCTTCGGCATAGATATTCTGAAAGGCGGAGCTAAGCGCTTCGCGGACCGCGATGGGCGCGGTGCTTTCGCTAGGGATGAGGATGAGGCGGCGGAATTGCCGCTCGGCTTCGAGTTGGGTAAGTTTGTGAAGGTCGGGATCTAAATCGGCCAATGAGCCGCGGAATAGAAAATCTTTCATGTGTGGGTCTCCAGGCTAGTGTCTCGCGCGCATAATTCTGGGTATCTACGCGCGCCAAAAAGGGTTAGTGACAGAATTGTAGCCTTAGCGGTGAATAGGGTCAAGTAGGTGGCGGATGAATAACGGGCCAATCGCATTGACATTTCACTCAGGCATTGAAACACTGAAACACTGAAACATTGAAACACTGAAACATTGAAACACTTAAACATTGAAACACTGAAACATTGAAACATTGAAACATTGAAACACTGAAAAGCTTTACCGCTGGATTTGTTGCCTAATCTTAGGGCATTTCAAGGAGTATTTTTCCAACGCTACTACGAAAAGCGTTTATTTTGCATAAATTCATCCAACCTTGAGGTGAAATTTAATCTAAATGCGATTGCTCTGGGATGAATTTTCTTTATAGCCCCGTCATCTGCGCGCTGATCTCCCAAAGACGTTTGGCGTTTTCATCGTTATAGGAGGCGGGTGAGGATTCTCTGGGTTTGGATTTTACGAAGTATTTTCCGGTCACACCTTCAACCTCGGGGGAGGTTGCCAGGTATACGCTTGTCTGCGCGCCTTTCTCTGGACTCATGGCGGAGCGCTGAATGAAGGGCATAAGCAGCCGGACCAGCCAGCCGTTGTTCCTCCCAATGTTGGTAGCCACCCAGCCGGGGTGCAGGGCGTTGGCTGTGACCTGGGTTCCCTCCAGCCGCCGGGCCAGTTCGTAGGTGAAGAGAATGTTGGCGAGTTTCGATTGGCCATAGGCTCTTGAACCGTTGTAGCCACTCCGGTTTTCCAGGTCGTCGAAGTCAAGCTCTTTATCGTTATGCCCCCTGGAGGCGACGTTGATGATGCGGGCGGGCGCGCTGGCCTGGAGGGTGTCCAGCAGCAGATTGGTCAATAAGAAATAATTGAGGTGATTCAGGGCCAGAGACATCTCGATCCCGTCCGCGCTCAATTTGCGAAAGAGGAAGAAAGCCCCGGCGTTGTTGATCAAAACGTGCAGGCGAAAATGGCGCTGCTTGAAGGTCTCGACCAATTGACGAATCTGAGCCTGTTCAGATAGATCGGCGAGGAGGAGTTCGACCTTAAGATTCCCGGTTTGCTCTTGGATCTGGGCGACAGCGGCGGAAGTTTTCTCAGGGTTGCGTCCAACCAGAATAGTTGTCGCCCCCATCTGGGCCAAGGCGCGGGCGGTCTCTAATCCGACGCCGGAGGTCGCGCCGGTTATCATGCAGGTTTTGCCTTTCATATTGAGGTCAGAGTTGGACATTGTAAATTTCCTTTAGGTTTCTAGAAACGGAAGAGTTTTTTTCACCGGCATGTCCTTATCTTCATAGATTCTTTAGCCCTGTCATCTGTGCGCTTATTTGCCATAGACGACGGGCAGTTTCTTCATCGTAAGAAACGGGTGATGACTCTATGGGTTTGCATCTTTCAAAGTATTTCCCGGTCAGGCCTTCAACCTCAGGAGAGGTTGCCAGGTAAATACTTGTCTGTGCGCCTTCCTCTGGGGTGATGGCGGAGCGCTGGATCAGTGGCAGGAGGAGGCGGACCAGCCAGCCGTTATTCTTCCCAATGTTGGTGGCCACCCAGCCGGGGTACAGCGCATTGGCGGTGACCTGGGTTCCATCCAGCCGCCGAGCCAGTTCGTAGGTGAACAAAATGTTGGCGAGTTTCGATTGGCCGTAGACTCTTTCACTGTAGTATCCCCGCCGGTTTTGCAGGTCGTCGAAATTCAGTTCTTTGTTCATGTGCGCGCCAGAGGCGACGTTGACAATGCGGGCCGGCGCGCTGGCCTGGAGGGTGTCCAGCAGTAGATTAGTCAATAAAAAGTAGTTGAGGTGATTCAAGGCCCAGGTCATTTCGATCCCGTCAGCGCTAAGTTTGCGAAAAACGAAGAAAGCCCCGGCGTTGTTGACCAGCACGTGAAGGTTGGTATGGCGCTGCTTGAAGTCCTTGGCCAGTTGTCTAATCTGAGATTGTATCGAGAGATCGGCGAGGAGGTATTCAACGTTGGGATTCCCGGTTAGCTCTTGTATCCGAGCGACGGTTGCAACAGTTCTTTCGAGGCTGCGCTCAACGATAATGGTTGTGGCGCCCATATAGGCTAGCGCGCGGGCGGTTTCCAATCCGATGCCGGAGGTCGCGCCGGTTACCATGCAGATTTTGCCTTTCATATTGAGGTCAGAGCCGGGCATAGAAAATTTCCTTCTAGCTATCTGTCAGTTTTAGCAAATGAATATTGAAAGAAGTAACTATCGTCAAGGATTCACCGCAGAGACGCAGAGCACGCTGAGAAAACGCAGAGAAAAACTAAAATATTACAAAAACTCTGCGTCTCTACGGTGAAAAATTTGATAAACATTCATTTTGATGATCTCTTTTGAAGACTGTCAGGCGGCTATATTTTCCTTTGGGTTTCTTGAAATGGAGAGTCTAACATCAATTCTAATTCGATTTCGTCCCGTAAGGGGATCCCATTTTCTCCGATCAGGGGGATCTCCGGCTTTCGTTGGCGGGATTTCTCCAGGGCGTTGGGGCGAATGGCGGACAGGACGAAGCCTCGCTTTTGATAGAAGCGGAGGGCGTTCAGGTTGTCATTGGTGGTGGTGACCGAGAGGCGTTGGCAGCCAGATTGCTGGGCGGTGTCTTTGATTGATTCGATCAAGGCTGTTCCAATCCCCGCATTGGGACGGAGGCTGTTTAGGGTGACGATCTCGCAGTTCTTTTTGTCAAGATGATAGGTGAGGAGTCCGATTTTTTCACCGTCTAGAATGGCGATGAATCCGGGGAGTTGATGAGGGAAATACACCGTCTCGTGGACGATGACTTCTTCTGATCCCCAATGTTCTTGGATGAATTGGGCGAC
>CBDUUP010000276.1:0-6198 GCA_965370435.1 uncultured Anaerolineales bacterium
TCTAGTTCAAGAGTAAAACAAATCGGACACTTTGCACTTGTTCTAGACATGAGCCTTTTTCTTTCTCCTCACTTCTAAATCTGGTTTTCCAAAATACCCTCTTGACAAGCGTGACCGATTTCTATATACTATATTTAGAGTTTTCGATAAACTGGCGGACTTCCACCTTACTTCCCCCTATCGCCAATAATATTGCATTGTTTTAGGAGGACTCATGCACCTATCTAACCCAGAGAGGTTGGCGGCTTTTTCCAAGCCAATCATGCTGTTGTTGATTCTGCTTATGATTTCGGTAAGCGCAGGCTTGGCAGCGCGTCCGGGGGAAGCCGTGATCGCAGCAGCAAACCCAACTGTTGCTCTCAACGCGCCTCAAGAAGGAGGGTGTCAGCAAAGCGCCCAATGGTTGTTAGACCGCCCGTTTTTTTTAGTGAACGGCCAAAACCAAAGTAGTGGGAGTATCGTTTTTGGGATAGGTTTAGGAGGAGGAGAGAAATATTACCTTTGGACTCCTAATTGCACGTCGCCCTGTACACCCTGGATTGACTATGGTGACTGCTGGTGGCACGTTGGCGAGTGTGGTACGGACCCGGATTGTGATCCACAAACGCCCGAAGAAGAATGGCATAAGCGCTGTGCTATATGTTGTACCGGAGAAGCATGGTGCCATGAATGTAACCCCAACTGGTGGACGCAGGTGGATACAAAGTGCGTAGGTTGTAACTAGGGTTTCGCCTGGATTTCCAGCCGAGAATTGATAACCCTAGATAAAGCGAAGGGATGCTTGGACAATCCCTTCTAGTGAAAGGAAAATTGCCCATGAAAAAGAAAAATTTGATCCGTTTATTGGGGCTATTGGCGTTTGTATTGATGGCCTGCCTGACGGCGGGCTGCACCGCTTCTGGGGAGGGAGAGGCCGCCAGCCCGGCCGCGTTGGCAGAGACGCTGCTGCGGGCCAAGTCGCCGCCCCAGGCCTCCGGCGGCGAGGTGATCCACGTCCAGTTGATCTTCGAGGAGTTGGAGGGGCTGCCGCCCGACGGCCGCCAACCCCAACCCACCCGCACAACCACCGACATCTGGATCGAGACCGCCGCCCCCTGGCGCTATCGCTTCATTTCCACAGTGGAACCCGGCGGCCTGGCCGGGGATACAGGATGGGACGGCGAGGTGATCTGGAAATACAACCCTGGGGACGACCCCTTGTACGCGGTGGTGCGCCCGCCAGAGGCGGATGAAATCCCCACCGAGGCGATAGACGCCAGCCGCTATGCCAACCCCTACCCCGACCTGCTGGAAAAAGCCCAAGAAGCGCCCGACCGCCTGCGAGATATGGGCCTCGAGGAACTGCTTCCCTGGGGGACGGTGCAGGTGATCGGGTATGACTGGGAAGGGGTCGGCTCGCCCGCTTCCGGCTACTATGGAGACCCTCACACCATTATTTTCAAGGTCACCGAGGCCGAGGGTTGGTTGGTGGATTGGGCTGACGTGATCCACGCTGACAAGGGCGACGTGGTCTACCGCCATCGCCAACTGACCGTCTGGGAGACGCTGACGCCCTCCCAGGCGGGGGACGACGTTTGGGTCTATTCCTTCCCCCGTTGGGTCGAGGTCGTGGAAGCGCTGCCCGAAGATGAACCCACGGATCCAGACCTGCCCACCCGCACTATTGCGGGTTGGGAGATGCCTGACTTCGGCTTCACTCCCTGGATTCTGAATGACCTCCCCAAAGGCTGGAGGTTGAGTGATATTTCCGTTGGAGATGGGGTGGAAATGTATTTCCTGTATTATGAGTATAACGGCCAGACGGTAGTCGGATTGAGCCAGGCCATAGGTCTAGGGGAAAGATGGGGCAACGACCCGGAGATCATCGAACTCTCCTGGGCCACGCTGGAGATCGGGCCTATCGAACCGATGGGGCCTCCCGGGTGGATCATCTTGGTCCGGCCCCATCAAACCGGCGATGAACCCCTGCCAAACATCAGTTTGCTGGTCAAACTCGCCGACAAAGAGGAAGCCCTAGAGGTAGTCAATTGGCTGGTGTTGACTGACGAGTGATCGAGCAGGAGGTCGAATAAGAGAGGACGGCTATGCCGTCCTTTTACCCATCATACCAGTGAGATTGGATGCTTTTTCCAAGCCAATCATGGTGTTGCTGGTTCTACTCCTGGTTTCGGGTTGCGCAGGTTGAGCAGCGCGTCTGGAGGAAGCCGTAATCGCACCGAAACTTGATAAACATAGGTAAATGAAGGGATGCCTGGGTAATCCCTTCTAGTGAAAGGAAAGCCCTCCATGAAAAAGAAAAATCTGATCCGTTTATTGGGGCTATTGGCGTTTGTATTGATGGCCTGCCTGGCAGCGGGCTGCACCGCTTCTGGGGAGGGAGAGGCCGCCAGCCCGGCCGCGTTGGCAGAGACGCTGCTGCGGGCCAAGTCGCCACCCCAGGCCTCCGGCGGCGAGGTGACCCACGTCCAGTGGATATTCGAGGAATTGGAAGGGCTGCCGCCCGATGGCCGCCAACCCCAACCCACCCGCACAACCGCCGACATCTGGATCGAGACCGCCGCCCCCTGGCGCTATCGCTTCATCTCCTCAGTGGAGCCCGGCGGCCTGGCCGGGGATACAGGATGGGACGGTGAGGTGATCTGGAGATACATCCCGGGGGACGACCCCCTGTACGCGGTGGTGCGCCCGCCAGAGGCGGATGAGGTCCCCACCGAGGCAAGAGACGCCAGCCTCTATGCCAACCCCTACCCCGACCTGTTGGAAAAAGCCCAAGAAGCGCCCGACCGCCTGCGAGATATGGGAATCGAGGAACTGCTTCCCTGGGGGACGGTGCAGGTGATCGGGTATGATTGGGAAGGGGTCACCTCGCCCGCTACCGGCTACTTTGGAGACCCTCACACTATCATTTTCAAGGTCACCGAGGCCGAGGGTTGGCTGGTGGATTGGGCCGACGTGATCCACGCTGACAAGGGCGACGTGGTCTACCGCCATCGCCAACTGACCGTCTGGGAGACGCTGACGCTCTCCCAGGTTGGGGAGGATGTTTGGACCTATACCTTCCCCAAATGGGTAGAGGTGGTGGAAGCGCTGCCCGAAGACGAACCTATTGACCCGGATCTGCCCACCCGCACCATTGCGGGGTGGGAGGTGCTTGACTTCGGCTTCACTCCCTGGATACTGGGCTACCTCCCCGAAGGCTGGACGCTGAAAAATGTGGATGTAGGAGAGGGGGTAGAAATGGGGGCAGAAATGTATTTCCTGTCTTATGAGTATAACGGCCGGGGGATAGTAGGTTCAGCCCAGGGCATTGGTCTGGGGGAAAGGTGGGGCAACGACCCGGAGATCATCGAACTCTCCTGGGCCACGCTGGAGATCGGGCCTATTGAACCGATGGGGACTCCCGGCTGGATCATCTTGGTCCGGCCCCATCAAACCGGCGACAAACCCCTGCCAAACATCAGCTTAATTATCGAAATGGCTGACAAAGAGGATGCCCTGGAGGTGGTCAATTGGCTGGTGTTGTCTGACCACTAATCGACCAGGACTTCGAGTAAATGAGGACGGCTATATGCCGTCCTTTTTTTTCAAAATTCCCTCTTGACAAGCCTCTCGATTTAGTATACAATTAGGACAATCATACACTTGTACAATTAGACAATCGTACAATCACAGCCACGAGAGAGAGAAGGTTTATGCAGCTCAAACTCGATTTTAGATCCCACATACCTATATACGTGCAGATCATGGACCAGATAAAACATAATATCGCCGACGGCAGCCTGGAGGCCGGCGACCAGCTCCCCACCGTGCGCCAACTGGCCGCCGACCTGCGGGTGAACTTCAACACCATCGCCCGCGCTTACCGCAACCTGGATGAGGAGGGCATCATCTCCACCCAGCACGGGCGGGGGACCTTCATCCTGGAGCATCCCTCCGAAGAGGCTGAAGAACTGCTTCGCCTCCAGGACCTGGATTGGCTGACCCGCCGCTACCTGGTCCGGGCTTCACGCCTGGGCTACGACCCCGATCAGGTGGCCGAGAAATTTGAGGAAAAATTAACCCTGTGGAGAGCGGATGGCTCCCCACCGACCTATGAACCCGAGTTTGATGAAAGTGAGGACGAAAATGACTAGCAACCCAATGACGGCTCGATTGCTCAGCCGCCGCATGATGAATAAAGATACCGCCGTCCGCGTGCCGGGCGTGGCCGCAGCCCTGGCCCTAATTCTTTTCACCGTGGGCAGCATCGCCACAATCTACCTGGCCTCCCGGGGCGTGAACTGGATTTGGATTACCTTCGCAGCCGGGCTTACCGTCCTGATTCCGCTGTACGTGCTGTTCGCCTTGAAGATCGCCAAGCAGTGGGAAAAAGCGGTATTGCTGCGCTTTGGCAAGTACCGCGGTCTCTACGGGCCGGGCTTGTTCTGGCTCATCCCGGTTGTAGACACCATCGCCGAGTGGATCGACCACCGGGTGATGGTCTCCCCCTTCAGCGCGGAGAAGACTCTCACCAAGGACACCGTGCCGGTGGACGTGGACGCGGTGCTGTTCTGGATGGTGTGGGACGCGGAGAAGGCTTCCCTGGAGGTCGAAGATTACCAGATGGCGATCACCTGGGCGGCCCAGACCGCCCTGCGGGAGATCATCGGCGCTTTGGCCCTGGCCGACATCCTGGTAGGGCGGGCCAAGATGGACGCTGAATTGCAGAAGATCATTGACCAGCGCACCACCCCCTGGGGCGTCACCGTGCAGTCGGTCGAGATCCGCGATATCGTCATCCCCCAGGAACTGGAGGACGCCATGTCCCGCCAGGCCCAGGCCGAGCGCGAACGCCAGGCCCGGGTCATCCTGGGCGAATCGGAGATGCAGATCGCCGACTCCTTCGCCGAAGCCTCCAAACACTACGTCAATAATCCCACCGCCCTGCACCTGCGGGCCATGAACATGCTCTTTGAGGGTCTGAAAGAGAAAGGCGCCCTGATCATCGTGCCCAGCAGCGCAGTGGACAGCATGAACCTGGGCGCCCTGAGCGGGATGGTCGCCCTGGCGCAGAACGCGGGTATCTCGGAAGAGTAATAAGAGTAGGGGCGTCCTGAGCTTGTCGAAGGGCGCCCCCCGGCAGGCTCACCCTTCGACAGGCTCAGGGTGAGCCTACAAAGAATTCATTGGAGCATTTGAAATGGCTTTCTACAGCGTTCATGGCGCTCAGGCGGCCCAGGCCGCGGCCAAGAAGAAACGCGAAGAAGAGGAAGAAATGACTCAGTACAGCTCGGAAGAATTAGAGACCGATTGGGAATTCAAGTTTGTGCGCTCGGCGACCGGCGCTTTCAAGAAGCCGGAAGTCGTCGCCCAACTCAGAGAGGAGGAAGCTCTGTCCGATTGGCGGATGGTGGAGAAGTTCGACAATAACCGCATCCGCTTCAAGCGCCCGGCCAGCGCTCAGCGAAAAGACCACATGCTCCCGTTGGGGATTGACCCTTACAGGTCCCAGTACGGTATTTCGGAAAGCGCCATGGGATTCCGCATCGCAATGGCGATCCTGCTGGTCGTGGCCGCGGTTATCATTGTTGGAAAACTGATCGAGTATCTGATCAATAACTCCTAATAGACGGCGCGCACAAGGAAATTGCTGATGCACAGGCGAAATCGAAAATGACCGGCGGACACTTTGTCATCCACGCGGCTGCGGCCGCAGTTAAAAAACGACGCCAAGAAGAGGAAGAAATGACCCAGTACACCCAAAATGAATTGGCAAACGATTGGGAATTCAAGATCGTGCAATCGGTGACCGAGGCCTTCAAGAAACCGGAGGTCGTCGCCCTGCTGAAGGAAGAAGAAGCCTTGGCTGGTTGGCGGATGGTGGAGAAGTTCGACAATAACCGCATCCGCTTCAAGAGGCCCGCCAGCGCCCAGCGGAAAGACCACATGCTGCCGATGAACATTGACCCCTACCGCACCCAATATGGCATGTCGTCCGCCGGGTTGGGCCTCCGCATCTTGGTGGTAGTATTCTTGCTCCTGGGGGTCATCATCGCCATCGGCGTGCTGTCCGGAAATATGTAGAGGATATCAGACAGGAGTCAGCCAATGGCTTACCATGTGCCCCTCGCCGCCCAGGCGGCGAATGAACAACGAAAACGACAGCGGAAAGAGGAAGAAGAAATGACCCCATACACCCGCGAAGAACTGGACGACGGC
>CBDUUP010000277.1:0-6187 GCA_965370435.1 uncultured Anaerolineales bacterium
CTAAGTGTTTCAACATTTCACCAACATTTAACTTAACAAAGCGCTTGGGGGTATACATAAAGTTTTTTGTAATATTTATGTTTTCTCCGTGTTCTCTGTGTCTCCATGGTGAAATGTTTGAATAAGCGCTTATTTGATAGTTGCATTAACAAATTGACCACTGGCTAAGATTTGATTTGCAGAATCGATAGCAAAATTCAACCCAGAACGCCTAAAAAATCCCGTATAATACAAAGCAGGTATAAAATGATTGATACAGTCAAAATTACGCCATAAGCCAACCTCACCGGAAAAGGAGCAACCCATGAGCGACAAGGAATTCGTAGACGTAAGCGAAGCGCAGATCGCCGTCCATTGGCACGAGGAGGAGAAAATCCCCCCTCCGGCGAATTTCATCGCCCAGGCCAACATGACCGACCCCCGCATCTATGATCGCTTCAACCTGGAGAACTTCCCCGAGTGTTTCAAAGATTACGCCGACCTCTTGAGCTGGGACCGTTATTGGCACACCACTCTGGACACCAGCGAGGCGCCCAGTTGGAAATGGTTTGTGGGCGGGAAGCTCAACGTCAGTTACAACTGCGTGGACCGTCACCTCGACGCCTATAAGAACAAGGCCGCCATCATTTACGTGCCCGAGCCGGAGGACGAACCCCACACCGTCATCACCTACCAGGAATTGTACGTTCGGGTCAACGAAGTGGCTGCCATGCTGGAAAATTTCGCCGGACTGAAGACCGGAGACCGCGTCACCATCCACATGCCTATGGTCCCCGAACTGCCCATCACCATGCTGGCCTGCGCCCGGTTGGGGATCATCCATTCGGTGGTGTTTGGCGGCTTCAGCGGCCAAGCCTGCGGCGAAAGGATCGCCGACTCCGGCAGCCGAGTGTTGATCACCATGGACGGCTATTACCGCAACGGCAAACTGCTTGACCACAAGGTCAACGCCGACATGGCGGTGGAAGCTTCCCAGGCAGAAGGACAGGAAGTGGATAAGGTTTTGATCTGGCGGCGAAAGCGCGGGGAATACGTCTCCAAATCGAAGCTGGTCGAGGGTCGCGACTTTATGATGGATGAGGTGTGCGCTCCCTACAAAGGCCGCACGGTCGATCCAGTTTCCATGCCTGCTGAGGCCCCCCTCTTCCTGATGTACACCAGCGGCACCACCGGAAGTCCCAAAGGATGTCAACACAGCACTGGCGGCTACCTGGCTTACGCCGCCGGGACCTCCAAATACGTTCAAGACATCCACCCCGGAGATGTCTACTGGTGCATGGCCGACATCGGCTGGATCACCGGACATTCCTACATCGTCTACGGGCCGTTAGCGCTGGCCGCCACCTCCGTGATGTACGAGGGCGTCCCCACCTTCCCCGACGCGGGGCGGGCCTGGCGCATCGCCGAACAGCTCAACGTCAACATCTTCCACACTGCCCCCACCACGGTGCGCATGTTGCGGAAGGCCGGGCCGGAACTGCCCGCCAAATATGATTTCAAATTCAAGCACATGACCACCGTGGGCGAACCCATCGAACCCGAGGTCTGGAAATGGTATTACCACGAGGTGGGCAAGGGGGAGGCCGTGATCGTGGACACCTATTGGCAGACCGAGACCGGGGGCTTCCTCTGCAGCACCATGCCCGGCATCCACGCCATGAAGGCCGGAAGCGCAGGCCCTGGCGTGCCCGGCATCCATCCCGTCATCTATGACGAGGACGGCAGCGAGATGGAACCCGGCTCCGGCAAGGCGGGCAATATCTGCATCCGCAACCCCTGGCCGGGCGGCTTCCAAACCATCTGGGGAGACCATGCGCGCTATGTGGAAACCTATTACGAGAAATACTGCCGGGATAAGGAAAGCAAAGACTGGCAGGATTGGCCCTACTTCACCGGCGATGCCGCCGTCCTGGCCGCCGATGGGTATTACCGCATCCTGGGCCGGGTGGACGACGTCATCAACGTCGCCGGTCATCGCCTGGGCACCAAAGAACTCGAATCCGCCTGCCTGCTGGTTGACGAGGTCGCCGAGGCCGCCGTAGTGCCGGTGGCCGATGAACTCAAAGGCCGGGTGCCGGATATTTACATCTCCCTCAAGCCGGGCAAGAAAGCCAGCGCCAAGATCGAGAAGGCGGTGGTCAAAGCCATTGAGACCTCCATCGGGAAGATCGCCCGCCCCAAGAACGTCTACATCGTGGCCGACATGCCCAAGACCCGCTCCGGCAAGATCATGCGCCGGGTGCTGGCCTCCATCTCCAACGGCCGCGACATCGGCGACGTGACCACCCTGGCAAACCCCGATATCGTAGAAAACATCCGCCAAATGGTGCAGGGTTGATATAACCTCTTAGACCCTTGGGGTTTTCAAACCCCAAGGGTCTAACTTTTTAATGTCATTTTGGTAATATATTGATCGCCTACAAACTCTAAAACTATGCAGGATTCATTCGTCCAACGTTTCATTCATAAGGCCAGAACTTCTCCTGACCAACTCGCTGTAGTTATTGTGAGCGAGGACGGAGAAGAAGAAGTGACCTATGGGCGGCTTTTTTCCACTGCTCAAGGGCATGCCTTAAGGTTGAAGTCACAAGGCATCCAAGCGGGGGATTTGGTTGTCCTGGTTTTGCCGCATGGGATGGAATTGTTTTCAGGGATTTGGGGCCTCTTTTTACTAGGCGCAGCGCCTTCCATTCATAAATACTTGCTCCCCGCCCAAGATACCGCCATGTATATCAAACTCGCCCACGACCTCCTCAATGACGTAGGCGCGGAGGCTGTATTAACTTCCCCGTCCTTTGCAGACCAGTTCAGCGTGCAAGAGCCTGGAGCGAAATACAAGATAATTCATTCCGGCCAGCCCAATGCCGGATTGGAAGAAAATCTCCATTTTGATTTTCTGGACGCCATCAACCCGGAGGACACTGCTCTCATTCAATTCAGCAGCGGCACCACCGGCCCCCGGAAAGGAGTCGTCCTCACCTGGCAAACCGTCACCGATTATCTGGAGGTTGACGCCATAACCTTTGACACCCGTCCGGGTGACGTGTTCGTCAATTGGCTGCCCCTCAACCATGATATGGGCCTTATCGGTAATTTTCTACTCCCTTTTGATATGGGGATACCCATTGTCCTCATCTCCCCCTTCCATTGGGCCAAAGACCCTGCCATCCTCTTTAGAATGATCAGCAAATACAAGGGCATCTCTACCCGCATGCCCAATTCCGCCTTTAATTTTTCCGCCTCGGTGGTTTCGGATGAAGACCTGGAAGGCGTGGACCTCAGCAGTTGGCGCTCATGTTTGAACGGCGCCGAGCAGATCTACGACCAGAGTTTGCGGGTGTTCGAAGAACGATTTTCAAAATATGGACTTAAACATTCCGCCTTGCGCCCTGCTTATGGGATGGCCGAGACAGTTCTAGGGATCACCCACACCCCCATCAATCAGGATTACGTTGTGGATTGGGTGGATAACGAGAAGTTCCATGCGGAAAATAAAGCCGTTCCAGCCCCTCCTGAAAGTGAAAACAGCCGCGTGTTTGTCTCCAGCGGGGTGGCCTATCGCGGCGTCGAGATCAGGATTATAGATGAGCAGGAGAAGACCCTTCCCGACCGCCGCGTCGGTGAGATCGTTGTCCGCAGCCAGACCATGATGAAAGAATACCTCAACCAACCCGAGATCACCAGAGAGACCATCAAAAACGGCTGGCTCTCCACCGGAGACCTGGGTTATCTGGTTGAAGACCAATTGTTCATTTGCGGCCGGAAGAAAGACCTGATCATCGTCCACGGGCAAAACATTTACCCCGAAGATATTGAATTTACGGCCAATTCATTTCCCCAGGTCCGCGCAGGACGCTCGGTGGCCTTCGGCATTCCCGATGATCGCACCGGAACCGAGAGGATCGTTCTGGTCGCCGAATTAAGAAAGCGCCTGGATCAAGAAAAGAGAAACAAATTATCCCGCGATATCAGGAGCCAATTGAGCGGCTCTCTGGGTATCCTGGTCCAACATATTCACTTTGTCGAAAAAGGATGGGTGATAAAAACCTCCAGCGGAAAAGTGGCCCGTTCGGTCAACAGAGAAAAATACCTGGCCTCTTTCAACCCGTTATAGAAATCACTGTTGCGCTGAACTAATCAACAGGAAAGTTTTTCAGTGGTTCAGTGTTTCAGCGAATCAGTGTTTCAAAGTCTTCGCGCCTTCCTAGTTAATAAAATCATTCACCCTCTCAAGCGCTCCCGTCCTCCTCATGCAGCGCGGCGATCTGCTCCGCCGACATCCCTTCGATGATGGGCCAGTCTCCCTGCTCCTGCAGGCGTTCCTTCCCCTGGAAATCAATCAAATGCCCCGATTTGGTCGCCTTGGTCTCCAGATAGAATTGGTTGTGCGGGTTGGGGGGCAATATGTGGGGAATCCGCTCAGTGACGACGATCCCGTGTCGGGTCAGATCTTCGATCTTGCGCGGATTGTTGGTCATCAAGCGGATGGATTTAACCTTGAGGGAAAACAGCATGTGGGCGGCTACGCTGTACTCCCGCTCGTCGTCCCGGAATCCCAACGCCAGGTTGGCCTCTACCGTGTCGTAGCCGTGATCTTGCAGCCCATAGGCCCGCGCCTTATTGGTGAACCCGATACCCCGGCCCTCCTGCCGCATGTACAAGAGCATACCCTTGTCCATCTGGCCGATCTGGGTTAAGGCCGATTCCAACTGGTCTCGGCAATCGCACCGCAGCGACCCAATCGCGTCGCCGGTCAAACATTCCGAATGTACCCGCACAGGGAGGTTCTCCGCCCCGCACACGTCCCCATGCACGAAGGCGGCGTGTTCTTTATCGTCCCGGTTATTATAAAAGGCGACCACCTGGAAATTCCCAAACCGGGAGGGAAGGTCGGCTATCGCCGCGATCTTAACGCATACTTGTTCAGCGCCTAAACCTTCGCAATCGTGATCCTGATTTTCGTCCAGCAATTCTTTGATCTGCATAGGGGAAATGGACATCTTATCTACCTCTAAAGGGATTTGGATTTTAGGGTTCTCTGGTTACCGAACTGTGTAATGCACTATGATACCACCGTCCTCCACCGCCTCAACCGACTCCAACTGTAGCTCAAGAGCCTCATCTCTGGACAACCCCGCCCCATCTGCCAGCGTGGGCGCGTCCGAACCCCCGAAAATGAGCGGGGCCATGTACAGGTAAATCTCGTCAACCAATTTTCGTCTCAGCAATTCCGAGTTCAACGTCCCGCCCCCTTCCACCAGCGCTCTCGCCACCCCTTGCTCCCGCAGCGTTTCCAGCACGGCCTCAAGGTCCACCCGCCCCTCTCCCGCCACAAAGACCTCCGCGCCCCGTCCTCGCAATCCTTCAATTTGTTCTGGCGTACTGCGTTCGGTGGTGAAGATCAACACCCGTGCCGGCCCCTCGGAAAGAAACTTGCTCTCAGGCCCCAACGCCGCCTCCGATACGATCCCCACCTTGATAGGATTCTCATCCCCGCCCCGCCCCAGACGTTGAGCGCGCAATTCGGCGGACTTCACCGTCAGCCGCGGGTCTTCGTCCAGCAGCGTCCTCCCCCCGACGATCACCGCGTCGCTCTCCGCCCGCAGCCGGTCCACCCGCGCCCAATCCCCCGCGGAGGAGATTCCCGCCCCTCCCCGCTCGACGGTGTCAATCTTCCCATCCGCCGTCATAGCAACATTCAACGTCACCCAGGGACGCTTCTCATCCATGAGGATTCACAATTCTTGTATAAAGGGGAGGGGGTACAGACATCGGGCTTCTATTTTAATGTAAAGACCCAGCTATTGGCGTTAAGCTGGGCTTTACTGGGGGTCCTTTCTGGCGGTCCCGACGGGATTTGAACCCGCGATCTCCGGCTTGACAGGCCGGCATGTTGAACCAGACTACACCACGGGACCAGCGGACAGTACTTTACCACAGGGGGTACTAAACGTCAAGATTTTTTTGAAAGAGTATTCCTATCGGGTTGATCCTCGGGAGGAAGCCTTCGCCGACAAAAAGAGATTTCAGTCCGCCGAAGGGCGGACTTCGCAATTGTTAGTGCGACTCATGGTCGTTGACGAATTAAATCCGATTTCTCAAATAAACCGTCAAATCCCATCAGTCACCCAGTTCCGCAGCGAACTGCCCTCCGGAAGTTTTGCTCCCTTCTCCCTTCCAGGGAGAA
>CBDUUP010000278.1:0-6159 GCA_965370435.1 uncultured Anaerolineales bacterium
ATCCTCGCCCCCGACCATAAAACAGAGTCCCCATAAAGTTTACGATGAAAGGGAGGAGTGAAAGAGAACTCAATTTCTATCCAAACCCCCGATAACTATTGACCATTAAAACTACAATAGTTTTGCTTGATTTACATAGGGTTCTTGAATGGGCATGCCGATCAACTCGCTGTACTTTTGTAATCGGTCCAGGTCGTAGGTTTGCACCTCAACGGCTTGGATCCATTCCGCCGAAGCCAGGTGGATGGCATCCATAGGTCTCAACCTCCACCCTTTGACCATCCCCTCCCGCATAAATTCTCTGGCCCTCAGCGCGACCTCATCACTGAAATCTATCATTTCGATAACCGAAGGGTCGTTCCACAAAGAGTCTATTCGGTCTTCTTCTTGGGAATCCAGGTTTCTTTTCAACTTTTCTGTCGCCGCCCAGGCAACCTCCACCTTCGAAATGACGGAGGTGACTATTCTGGATTGCTTATCCTTTTCGACCTCTTCCAAAATAGCTTCGATGGTAGGGATATTGTCAGGGTCGTTATTGATGTAATACAGGAAGATGTTAGCATCCCAATAGATGAAGCGCAGTTCAGGCATCCCTTAGTCTCCTGATAATTTCCTCCGGCGTTTCCTCCTCTTTCTCCCAGGGTATAGCCCCCTTCGCACGCCGGTAACTACCAGGGGCAGCTTCTTCCACTACAATGATATTCTTCACTTCACGCACCACGACGGGCCGTCCAGTTTCAGGTTGTCTTCCAACTCTACCCGAAACCACCGCCTTCTTTCCCCAAACGTTGCGCATGATTTCTTCCTGCCCAGCCTGGAGATAGCAATTGACCGACTTGTCAAAAAGCGCATCCCAGAGCGTAAAACTCAGCGTTTTGCGCATGCTCAGGGTTTGGACGATCCCTTTCACCGTCCCCCGGCTGTACTTGATGGCTCGCGCCGTAGTCTCACCAACCGCCTTGCCGCTGATAAAGGCATCCTTTTCGGCGGTTTCAAAGCGAATAGCCGTAATGCCGCCCGCTATCAAGCCGGTCAGGCTGTTGGCTTTCTTTCTCACCTTGGGGGAGTAGGGAATTTCCTCGCCCGCAGCGAGTGAATTTCCTACGATCTCATAAGCGTCAACCACCTTTTCCACTTCTACGGGGTCAGTGTATGTGCCCAGAATGGTTGCAACTGCGCTGCCACCGTAAAGCTCTTGGATCGCCCATTCAATAGTTGCGGCGGAGGCCACCTCGCGGGAAAGCTCTCCCACCAGCCCATTAAAATCTTGCATCGCTCTGGCGAACTTCGCCAGAGAAACGTCGCCTTCCAACGCCAATGTCAGGGTGTTTTTAGCCATGCGAGCTTTTCCTGAGCATACCAATGCTCCATTCTCATTGTAGTGCGAATTGGTTCGAAAAGCAAGTGACAATACTAGCTCGTTATACCCCGTGGCAGACAAACGCTGCCGCCCGGTCGGCTGCATCAGCCTGATGGAAGCGCTGGCGGTGTGCTTTGGGGAGTGAAGCGGAAAGAGATGTTGCTAAATTACTTCTCTATTTGGATTATGTGCAAACAATATTGACGTAAGACCCGAATCATAGTATCTTATTGGTGTTCACCCCTCATGAGGGCATCCCAACACTATTAGAGCAGCATTTCGCATTCGTCAACTACTTCAGCAAGGAGGATGTTTGACATGTCTTTTTCCAAAGTTCGTTGGTATAAATATGCACGGTTCACGTTCACTGCGCTTTTCATCTGCGCTTTCCTAGTTTCCCCCCTTTCCAACGTAATCAAGACCGCCGCCGCCAGTTCAGATGCTGAGCCTGCCGTAACCCCTGGCCTCAGAGCCGCCATCCAAGAGACCCTCGGCCCGGATGCTTTCGCTCCAGTCGAGGATGCCAAACTCACCGCCTCCGACGGCGCGGCGGAGGATCTTTTCGGCGGACATGTCGCCCTCAGCGGGGACACCGCCCTGGTGGGAGCGCCAGGCTTCGGCAACAGCGACGTCTCTGGCTATGCTTACATCTTCGAGCGCGACCAAGGCGGGGCTGACAACTGGGGCCAGGTGAAAAAACTCACCCCCTCTGACGGCGCGGCGAATGACCACTTCGGATTGTCCGTCGCCCTCAGCGGGGACACCGCTCTGGTGGGGGCCTGGGGCGACGACGATAGCGGTGACGCCTCAGGCTCGGCCTACCTTTTCGAGCGAGACCAGGGGGGAGCAGGCAACTGGGGGCAGGTGAAAAAACTCACCGCCTCCGACGCTGCGGCGTTTGACATGTTCGGCCATGCTGTCGCCCTAAGTGGGGACACCGCCCTGGTGGGGGCTTGGGGTAACTCCGACAACGGTGATGCATCCGGCTCGGCCTATATCTTTGAGCGGGACCAAGGCGGGGTAGACAACTGGGGAGAAGTGAAAAAACTCATCGCCTCCGACGCAGCGTTTTTTGACCATTTCGGATGGACCGTCGCCCTCAACGGGGACACCGCTCTGGTGGGAGCTAGTAACGACGATAGCCAAAAAGGCGCGGCCTACCTCTTCGAGCGGGACCTGGGCGGGGCCGGCAACTGGGGTGAGGCTGCCAAGCTTACCGCCTCCGATGCTGCGAATTTTGACTCGTTTGGCTGGAGCGTGGCCCTCAGCGGGGACACTGCTCTGGTGGGGGCTATTGGCGATGACGACAATGGCTCCATGTCAGGCTCGGCCTACTTATTTGAGCGGAACCTGGGGGGCGCAGGCAACTGGGGTGAGGCAGCCAAGCTCACCGCCTCCGACGCCGCGGCCGGTGACGAATTCGGCTACGCTGTCGCCCTCAACAGCGCCGCCGCCCTGGTGGGGGCTATTGATGACGACGACAACGGCGAAGACTCCGGTTCGGCAACCCTGTTCAAGCAAGACCAGGGGGGCGCAGACAACTGGGGACAGGCGGCCAAGCTTACCGCCTTCGACGGCGCGGCGAATGACCATTTCGGCGTCTCCGTCGCCCTCACCGGGGACACCGCCCTGGTGGGGTCTCCATGGGATGATGACGATGGCGACGGCTCCGGTTCAGCTTACGTCTACTCCTCACGTTACCTCGTCAATGGCGGTTTCGAAGACCCCCTGGGGTCTGAGTGGGATGAGGTCGTCACCGGCAATGGGGATGGACGCGTCCCCCTGAAGCATGCTTATTCGGGGAGCTATATCTACCTCTTCAACGCCGACGGTGGTCTGGAGGTTATCAAGCAGACCCTCGACCAGAGCGGAATTGCCGGAGATGAATACACCCTCACCCTCTACTTCGGCGGGCAGAACGTGGACCTGAGCGGGAAGCTGGGGGCTAGACTCATTTTTAAGAACGGTGGCGTTAAGGTGGACAAGAAGACCTGCATATTCACTCCGCCATCCTCCTCATTCTCTTGGACTCAATTCACCTGCACCCTCACCGCCACCGGAGCCTTCGACTCTATCGAGGTACTCATCGGCATTCAGAATGTACCCAGCGGCATGGTCGGCGTGGACGCGGCTATCTTGAACAAGACCGGGCCTTAGAGTAGATATTTTTAGACCATTGTAGGGGAGCGGCGCTTGACGTGAGCTAAACCGAACGTTGCCGCATTTCCCCGCGCGGCCTCCCCGTGGCTGACAAACGCTGCCGCCCGGTCGGCTGTGTCAGTCTGATGGAAGCGCTGGCGGTGTGTTTTGATGAGTGTGGGGAGGTAATATAACAATTTCTAGGCGTCAATATGACATAAAAAATATGATTTAAAAATGTGAATTACCCTTGTGTAAAGTAGAAAAACGCGTTACAATGTTCCCTGTATGGGAACATTGACGCACCCTACTGCAAATATATTTTTTCAGGGGGACATCTATGAAAATAGTTGGCATGAAAATTCTTAGTGAATTTTCAACGCGCCACGCCGATGTCCGCTCACAAATTGGCGTCTGGCTTCAAGAAGTTGAGGATGCACAATGGCAAATGCCGCCTGACATCAAAGCAAGATACCCCCATGCAAGTATTTTGGACAACAAGCGAGTTATTTTTAATCTAAAAGGAAACAAATACCGCTTAGAGGTAAAGGTAAGTTACAAAAATCAAACAGTATTGGTTAAAAGAATTGGTACCCATGCAGAATATTCGAAATGGGATTGACGGAGGAGGTCGAAACGGTGAACAAAGTTATTAACACCGACGCAGAATATGAAGCTGCTCTTGCCAAAATTGAAGACCTCATTGATTTTGATCCAGACGCAGAAACGCCAGAAGCGGAGCAGCTAAATCTTCTAACGCTTCTAGTGCAAGACTATGAATCAAGAATGTTTCAAATATCCATGCCAGATCCTATTGAAGCAATCAAATTTCGCATGGAACAGCAAAATCTTATTCAGCGTGATTTAGTACCTTTCATTGGAAGTCGTAGTAAGGTTTCCGAAGTGCTTTCAGGAAAGCGACAATTGACACTCTCAATGATTCGCTCATTACATGCTGGTTTAGGAATTCCTGCGAAAATCCTTCTTCAGGAGCAGACCCCATCTGAAATAAATGAGAAAATCATTGATTGGGGGCGTTTCCCGCTCAAGGAGATGGTTGACCGAGGTTGGCTCACTTCAAGTGCCTCTGATTTAGCTGATAAGGCTAATGAAATACTTGTAAATTTCTTTGCTCCTATTGGCATCCCAAAGATAAAAAGTGTACTTTATCGACAAACTAGTCATGTTCGATCTGAACGTTTAATGGATGAGTATGCATTGGCAGCGTGGACTGTGCGCATTATGAGACGAGCAATAGATGAAAATATTACTACTGATTATCAGTCTGGAAGTGTGAATATTGACTTCATGCGTGTAGTTATCCAATTTAGTTTAGATGAAAATTGACCAATTTTAGCCTGTGATTTTTTAAAAAATCATGGAATTGCCATAGTTATTGAACGTCATCTCCCACTAACTCATCTCGACGGTGCTGCGATTTTGTTTCAACTTAAACAACCAATAATAGGTGTGACATTACGATATGATCGTATTGATAATTTCTGGTTCACTCTAATGCATGAACTTGCACATGTATCTCTTCACTTCCATGATGAGCCGACTCAGTTCTTTGATGACCTCGACTTAGAGTATCAGGATGACCCCCGCGAAAAGGAAGCAGATGAATTAGCGGGAGAAGCACTTATTCCATCAGACATTTGGAATAGAAGCCCAGCGAGGCATGTGCCATCACCAGAAGCTGCTAAGTTATTAGCAAATAAGTTGCAGATTCATCCAGCAATAGTTGCTGGGAGGGTACGCTATGAACAAAATGACTATCGACTGCTCAATAATTTAGTAGGTCACAAATTAGTTAGACGCTTATTCTCTGAAATCAAATGGGGTTGAGATCTCATGTTTGATTATAAACATTATGTACCCATACTACGGTGGAAGCAAGCCGAGAAAGACGCTCTATGTAAGTTATATATCCATGATAAAGCCATTACTAATCTTATACCTCTTATAGAGCTTGTTCCTACGAAGGGAAGAAAAAAATCTGCTCGCCAAATAGCGGATGAGATATTAGAGTATTGGGGACAAGATCGGATCTTTTTGGATTATTGGCACCTTCCCAAAACACATCGAAGCAGGTTGCTTGGGTCTTTAGGCAATGAGGGACAGTTTCTTCAGCTGTCATTGATACCTGTTACAGGGTTGGATAAAAATCGAACCAATAAATATCAATCGGTAGTTGCCTCTCTTATTAAGAATAATCGGTTGGGTGTATGTTTAAGGTTACTCATCAATGACGTACAAAAACCCGCCTTCCAGAATCAGTTAAGCGATTTGCTTACTTATTTCAAGGTCAAACCTAATGAAGTGGATATAGTTGTAGATTATCAATTTATTGACAATAAAAGCCCGAAGTTTCATACAATATCTAATCTTATTCCACACATACACGATTGGCGCACCTTTACTCTTGCGGGTGGAAATTTCCCTCGATACTTGACAGACTACAATTTCGGAGAGGAACACAAGTTAGTAAGGCTGGATTGGGCCCATTGGATAGAAACAATTCAAAACTCTGCTAGGCATCAGAGAAAACCTAGCTATAGTGATTATACTGTTCAACACCCAATTCTGTACGAACCGCCTGAAGCACCTCATATAAGTGCTAGTATTCGGTATACAAGTCATGAAAATTGGGTAATCAT
>CBDUUP010000279.1:0-6155 GCA_965370435.1 uncultured Anaerolineales bacterium
CCAAAGGATGGCCCTTCTGCCCCAACACAAAAAAACCTGACAGGTCTTAGAGACCTGCCAGGTTTGCGTACTAGATTGTGCACCTGATCTGATGCGCCCCTACAAGGGCTGCACTTACGGCCCGGTCTTGTTCAAGATGGCGGCATCCACCCCGATCATCCCGCTGGGCACGTTCTGGATACCGATGAGGACCTGGATGCTGTCGAAGGCTCCGGTGGCGGTGATGGTGCAGGTGAACTCGGTCCAGGAGAAGTCGGCGGCAGGCGGAGAGAATACGCAGGTCTTCAAATCCACGGTGGCGCCGCCGTTCTTGAGGATGAGCCGAGCGCCTAAATTCCCGCTCATGGACATGCCCATCCCGCCGAAGCGGAAGGTGAGGGTGTACTCATCCCCGGCGACCCCAGCCAAGACTACAGTCTGGCGGATGATCTCCAAGCCGCCATCAGCCTGGAAGAGGTAGATGTAGCTCCCCTCATAGGCCGAACCAAAAGCTGTGCGTCCATCCCCGTTGCCTGAAATGACCTCCTCCCACTCGGCGCCTAGAGGGTCTTCAAAGCCGCCGTTGAGGAGATAATCCTTGAGATACATTCCGGCATCCCAGGTATCATCTACCTCCCCGGAGGTGAGCGTGGTGACGTCGGTAGTTCCACTGATGATGTTGGCGTCACTGTCCAGGGAGTCATCCCCTCCTTGATCTGCGGGGCTGAATAGATAACCACTTGGGGTGTAGAACACTAAGTAGTAGTTGGTAGGCTGGACGCCGGTAAAGCTGTAGGAACCATCACTGGCGGTCGTGGTTGTGTCCGCCAGGCCGACCCCTTTTTCGTACAGTTCGACGGTCACTCCGGCAATGCCAAGTTCACCCCCATCCTGGATGCCGTCTTCGTCCAAGTCATGCCACACCCAATCGCCGAGGGTGGCAAGTTGATAGAGGCCTGCATCCCGGCTGGTGTCACTCTGCCCACTGGTCAGGGCAAAAATATCGGTAAGGCCAGAGGCCGCGGCGTCGCTGTCCTTGGCATCATTCCCGCCTTGGTCTTGGGGGCTGAAATAATTCCCTGAAGGGGCGATGAACTGGATGAAGTACGACCCCGGTGCAAGGCCGGTGAAGCTGTAGCTGCCATCCCCGGCGGTGGTGGTGGTATCCACCAAGGCGTTGATCTGGGGGAAGTTCATTTTCTCCGGCACGGTGAGACTGGTATCGTACAGGTTCACCGTCACTCCACCCAGGCCCACCTCCCCCACATCTTGGATCCCGTCTGCATCCAGGTCTACCCAGACAAAGTCACTGATGGACCCTAACTGATACATGCCCGCATCCCAGGTGTCATCATTCTCACCCGAAGTGAGGGTGGTGGCAGCGGTCTTGCCGGTGATTGCATCGGCATCGCTGTCTGTGGTGTCGTCCACGCCCTGGTCCTGGGGACTGAAATAATAGTTCGCTGGCAGGTAGAATTTCACGTAGTAATCCCCTGGATTGAGGCCGGTGAAGCTGTAGGAGCCATCCCCGGCGGTGGCAGTTGTATTCAACAGAGCATTGGTGCCGCTGTATAGTTCCACCGTCACCCCGCCAATTCCAGTCTCCCCGCCGTCTTGTACCCCGTCGCCGTCCAGGTCTTTCCATACGAAATCGCTGATGGAAGCCTTTTGATACATCCCCGCATCCCAAGTATTATCGGTTTCTCCAGGAGAGAGGGTGGTGGTAGCGGTCAATCCGGTAGAAGTGTTCGCATCGCTATCCTTGGCATCATCCCCTCCCACGTCCTTGGGGCTGAAGTAATAGCCGGCCGGGGTATAGAACTTAAGGTAATAAGTGCCTGGCTCGACATTAGCAAAACTGTAAGAACCATCTACGGCGGTTGTCGTGGAAGCATAAAGTCCCAGGCCAATCTTATAAAGCTCAACGGTCACGCCAGCAATGCCGGACTCGCCCACATCCTGGATGCCATCATTGTCCAAGTCCTCCCATACCCAGTCGCCAATTTTGGCCTTCGGAATCATTCCCACATCTACAGTATCTTTATCTTCCCCATCCGCCAGGGTAAAGATATCCACAACCCCAACCGCATCGGCGTCACTGTCTATGGCGTCATTCCCGCCAACATCCTGGGGGCTGATGGTGTAATTCGCCGGCTCCTCGAAGATCAAGAAATAGTTCCCCCCCGCGTTGTAGTGGTGCAGGTAGCTGCCGTCACTGGCGGTCAGGTAGGTCCATACCAGGCCGTTGGGATCAGGGTGTTCTGGGGAAGCGATCGCGGCGTTGTAAAGGCTCACCGACACGCCCTCCAGTCCGGGTTCACCTGGATCTTGGATACCGTCCGCGTCCAGGTCTGCCCAAACAAAATTGCTGATGGCGGCGGGGAGGCTGAAGATATAGGCCGCTCCAGCGCCGGGGTTGGCGCCTGGGGATTGGTCCTCTGGCGCCCCAACCAGGGCGGTGCTCCCATCCAGGGCCACGGAGAATCCCAGGAAATCACCCCACGAGCCTGTGGAGGCATTTAATTTGATCAACTGTTCCCAGGCATCGAAGCCTCCCTTATTCCGGTAGAACACGTACCCGGACCCGGAATTCGTACCGTCATCGTCGTCCCCCCGAGCGCCGATCACGGCGGAGTTCTTGCTGACCGCCACCGAGAGACCGAACCAGTCGCCGGTTGCGGCGTCGGAAGCGTCCAGTTGGGCGACTTGACCCCAATTATCAGCCCCTCCCTGGTCCCGCAGGAAGGCGTAGGCCGAGCCGGTGGCCGAGCTTCTGTTAGGCGCGCCGACCAGAGCCGTGTCCACGTCAATATCAACGGCATCGCCGAACCAGTTGTAAGGTCCGCCGGGAGCCGCGAGTATTTTCCTGGCCTGGCCCCAAGTATCGGCGCCCCCCAAGTCCCGGTAGAATAGGTAAGCTGAACCGGCGTTTATGCCGTTGGTGTTGTCCTCCCCAGGCGCGCCTACGATAACGGTATCTCCGTCGATTGCAACAGCGTCTCCGAAGGTGTCTCCCGCCACGCCATCGGAGGCATAAAGTTTGTCCACTTGTCCCCAGTTGTCTGCGCCTCCCTGATTTTGGTATAATACGTAAGCCGAACCTCGACCGCTATCATCCCCCCTGGCGCCGATCACGGCGGTGTCTCCATCCAGGGCGACCGACCACCCATACAAGTCTCCTATGCCAAAGTCCCCGGGAAATGTTGACTTCTTAAGACCCCAGTTGTCAGCCCCGCCTTGATTCCGATAATAAAAAGATACCCTTCCCGCATCTACTACATCACCCGGAATGCCGACCAGAAGAATATCCCCGCTGATCGCCACAGAGAAACCGAACAGATCATCATTTGAAGCATCTACTGTTGTAGAAAACTTTTTGACCACGCCCCAATTATCCGCCCCTCCCAGGTCGCGTTCAAACACGAAGACTGCCCCTACATCGTCGTAAAAATAAGTATCATCATAGGGCATGCCGACCACGGCAGTATCCCCGCTTATGGAAACCGAATATCCGAATTGGTCCCTAATATTACCGGGGAAGGGTGTCAGTTTTTTGTCTTCAGTTAGAGGGCCGCCCCCTCCATAGACCGGTCTCAGAGCCTCATCAATAGAATCTTGCAGGGCGGGGGGGATATCGCCCTCCGCCGGGGCCGAATCATCATTCAGTGGATCAGGCCCACTGGCTGCCACGCTGCCGACAGCGCTGGCCAAGGCGTTGAAGATCATGGCGGCGAAGATCAGCGCGGTGACGAAGAATCGAGCGATAGGATACAAACGACGTTTATGGAAATACATGGATTCACTCCTCAAGATAGAACTCAGTTGTAAATATAACATACAATAATTTCAATAGCGATTATCTACATTATGGTACATCACTTGGTAAGAGATGTCAACCAAAAAACGGCAGTGGATAGGTAGATGCTTACCCGTAAAGGAACAGTAGCGTTGCGTTTGTTGATGAATGCGCCCTTATGGGAGAGAAGCTATCAGAAGAAGCGCAAAACCAGCGGCGTTTAATGAATCTGATTTTATCGTACTGTTCAAACCGTCAATCCCCAAACTCATCACCCTAATATTGTGAAATCATATATAATCCCCAAGTCTTGGTTACTCTGGGACATATTTTATACTATCTCAACAGAATAACGATTGCATAACACGAAACCTAAACGGCAGCTTCGAAGCCTCAATTCACTGCGGGATAGGGTCAGTCAATTCTTCACCCTGCCCTCCAACGCATCTATCCATCCCAAGATCGCCAAAGTGTTTCGGCGTAATTTTTTGGTCAATGCCGGAGATAGTATGTCCTGGATGTTTGGCGAATCTTTTTTTGCGGTCTCTACCATCATGCCGGTGTACTTGAGCTTTTTCACCAACTCCCCCCTCCTCATCGGCTTGATCCCTGCGATCCGGGATGCGGGATGGTTCCTGCCCCAGTTATTCCTGGCCCCCCATGTAGAAAAGTTAGACCGAAAACTGCCCACAGTCGCCAAGTTGGGTCTTTTGGAGCGTCTGCCATTCCTGGTTTTTGCAATCGCGACCTTGTGGCTGCCGACCTTAGATTCTAACCTGTCGGTATATATTATCCTCCTTCTCTGGCTATGGTATGCAATGGCGAGCGGATTGGTCGCATTGCCGTGGCAAGAATTAATCGCTAAAGTGATACCCGTCTCCCATAGAGGCAGGTTTTTTGGGATCTCCAATTTGCTGGGGAGTTTGTTAGCAGTGATCGGCGCCGGAATAGCGGGCATTGTGCTGGCCAATATTGAGTTCCCTCAGAATTACTCGATTATCTTCTTGTTCGGGTTCATTGGCGTATGTATCTCGTATATCTTTTTGCTTCTGAATGACGAGCCAGAGATCAAGGTTAATCAGGAAAAGGCCGCGGATAGCCTTCCATTCAAGGCGCGGATCTCCCAGATCTTTTCCCAAGACAAGAATTTCGGGAGATATATCCTCAGCCGCGGTTGTGATTATTTAGGTCGGATGGCGATGGGTTTTATTGCGATTTATGCGATCTGGAAATTCGACCTTTCGCCCACCTATTCAGCCATCTTCGCCGCCATCATAGCGGGGAGCAGCATGATCGGGTTCCCCATGTGGGGCGCCATCGGAGACCGGGTGGGGCATAAGCGGGTCCTGATGAGTTCGAATCTGGTATGGTTGACGGCATTGACCCTGCTGCTCCTGGCGCCATCGGTGATCTATATCAACCTCGTATTTGCGCTCTTAGGATTCTCCCAAACCGGTGCCTTTATTGGGGATATGAATATCGCCATGGAATTCGGCCGGGAAGAAGACCGGCCTACCTATATTGGGTTGGCCCGCACAATAACCGGCCCGATATTATTGATCGCGCCGATAATTGGCGGAGTCATTGTGCAGTGGTTCGGGTATCCATCTTTGATTGGCGTTTCGATGGCGTTTTCTATACTTGGCTTGTTGGTGCTTTGGCGGCGGGTGGCCGACCCTCGCCCTGAGCAAGCCTAGAAAATCCCTCGAAGATGAGAGACCCATTCGATTCTAAACGATACTCAGCGATGGGTATCGTTTTTCTTCATTCAGTCGCTCGTTCTCTGCCCGTATCCTGGTGCAATATCAGAAAGAGGTCTATTTCATAGGGTCAAAGCAGATATTTTTTTGAATGCATTGTACCCCCCGCTAGATGACTCAACCTGCATTCGCGTTATTCCAGCTATCAGGATTTCTGTTCAATTTCCGCCAACATACCCTGGATGGCGGCTAATAATTCCGGCAAATCATTTTGTATGATGTTCCAGATTTGCTGGAGATCAATACCCAAGTAGTTATGCACCACTACGTTACGGAAAGCCGCAATATTGCGCCAGTCAATTCCTGGCCGGGTCCCTTTTAAATCATCAGAAAGCCGCTGCACCGATTCGGACAAAGTTTGTAAATTGCGCAACACTGCGTCCTGTGTTTTTCGATCCACAAAAAACACCTTCTCACCCTCTGTAATATATTCCTGGATACGGTCGCCGCATTCCTGAATGTGAGTCAAATACAAGCGATCCTTGTTCATAACGGAACTGCGTTCTCCAGAACCTGGTCGCGGATACCAGCGTGCAGCGCTTTTTCTGTCACTACATCCACTTTACAACCCAGCAGTTCTTCCAAATCAAGGATCAGGCCAGCCGGGAACCAGGAGGAGG
>CBDUUP010000280.1:0-6152 GCA_965370435.1 uncultured Anaerolineales bacterium
ATGGTAAAAAAACATCCCTCTGTTGTTACAAAGGAAATCAAGGCAATTCTAGAACTTAGCATATATGTACTTACCAGTATTGGAATAATGCTGGCAGTTTTCTTATTCATAGCAATTCCAATATTGCTATTGCTTTCACGAGCTATCGCTTCCGATCAATTATCGGGTCCCTGGAATATCCAGATGATACTTATCCCAGTATCCCTTCCCATAGCAGTAATTGCCATTTTTTTCGGCACCGCTAATATACTTTTATCTTTTCTAGACGGGGTAGGCGTGGAGAATATTATTAGTTCCTGGCCTTACTTTTTCCTAATATGCTCAGTGACATTTCAGATTGTCCTATTGGCCGCAATCGCACTCCTGTCGAGAAGTAGGAAATCGCAGGTTACCAATGAATAAAATATTGCTAACTTTGGTACTTCGAATTTTGCCTGGGATTTTTCTTTTATTAGCTCCTCTCGTCCTTATTATTACCGAGCCCGACCCGGAAATGCTTGATGGTTTCCTTTATGCTGTCCTATTTACTAGTCCTGAAGCCTTGTTTTTGCTTTGGCGGCTGATAGCAATTCCTCTACTCATTGCATTTGGGACATATTTGATATTTCCCAAAGGTATCCCTGTTGGCCTTCTGACAATCATAGGAATATTCGGAGCAGGAGCATACATAATTTATCTTGTCCTTTTATCACAATTTGGGCATACACTTCTACTACAATATTTTTCATTTAGCCGTTGGTATGATTTTTTGTTCTTATACTTCATTGGAATGCTTATAGGATTCTCTCTCCGACTAACAGTGAAAAGTAATTCATTTTTAGATTTATATGGACTAGTAATTGGATACCTTGGTGTTATTTTGATTGCTCTGATGTCTAACATCGCGGGTCCTTATATTGTTGAGGGCAAACCTCTGCAAATAGTCTCTTTCATATTAATTTTTCCTTTTTATATTTTGCTAATTAACAGCTTCTTTGCCCTTTGTATAAACTTAATAGGAGATCTCTGGCGAGAAATTCGACGATCTCCAAATATTCCAGCTAAAGAACTCTCATGAAAAAAAAATTGTTTCGTACTACATTAACAATAAACGCAGGGTTAATTTTATGCTTGAGTGCCTTAGTCATTATTGGAATTGCGTCGCGTACTGAGGAAATGGTCGATGACGATTATTCATCGACCGAACCAAACGTTTCTACAATTCAGGTTACTCACGTTGATTTTGCTAAATGCCGGAATGATGATGACCAAGTTGCTCCAGTGGATTGGTATTGGTACGTCTTGACCATTAAGAATACGAATTCTGATTATTGGGCACAAGGTGAAGGGATTTTTAGAATACTGAACTCGAAGGGAGAAACTATTGGGGGATTTTATTTCAATAACCTAATTCTGGCAGCGGAAAGCCAATCATGGTTTTTGCCTGAGGATATGCTTCAAAGGCGCCAAGTTAGTTCGATTGAAGGTGATATCAGTTCGTACGAATTAACAATAACTGGACTTGCTTGGAATCGCATAGTAGAAAGTAGTGAAAATCACCAATGGGAAAGCTATATCGAAAGCCACACCATCACAAATGGAGAAAATCCTAGGCATTTACTCTCCATTCACATTTCTAATATTGGCGATACAGTGATGTACAGGACAAAAATATTTGCTGCGATATATGACTCGAATGATCAGCTAATCGATATTGCTTGGTCTGAAGAGTCAGGTGATTTGGCATCTGGAACCCAACTAAATCCTGGGGAAAGTAAAACCTTGTCTGTTAATTCCATAGCCCAGACAGGGATTTGTCTTGGCCCGATTGATAATGAAGAGTACCATATAAAATATTGGGTGGATGTGCTTTCTGCCACCGGTCAACCTCTTCAAACATTCCACACAGAAACAATTTCAGCTTTGGATACAAATACCTTACCATAACTATGGTCTGTGTCGGAGGAGATAGACAGAATTAATAAAAATACTTGGGGTTATTGAGGGTGCGGATCGCGCCCTCTCGCAGAATTGAAACCTTCGAAAGGGTTTGTTAGCCCGGCCCAGCTTCCCATCCCCAACACCAAAGCCTACCCCCAGATGTTATAATTCCTCCTCGTGAGAAGAAAATATCTACTACTCTGGACTGCCTTAGCGCTCCTCTTGAGCGGGTGCGGGGCGCGGGGGAATGGTTCTGCATCTGGCGACGCTGAGTCCTACATCGAGAACAAAGGCTCGGACACCATCGTCAACCTGGCGCTGGCCTGGGCGGAGGCATACCAGACCCTGAACCCGGATGTGCGCATCTCGGTGACGGGGGGCGGGTCGGGGACCGGGATCGCCGCCCTCATCAACGGCACTGTGGACGTCGCCAACGCCTCCCGGCAGATCAAGCCCAAAGAGATCGAGAACGCCTGCGGCAACGGGGTCGAGCCGGTCGAGTTCGTCATCGCCCGGGACGCCATCGCCGTGATCGTCAATCCTGACAACCCCATAAACCAATTGACTCTGCAACAAATCTCCGACATCTACAGCGGGGTATATACCAACTGGCAGGAGGTGGGCGGGGTGGACCGGCCCATCGTCCGGCTCTCGCGGGAGACCAACTCCGGCACCCATGTCTACTTCCTGGAGCAGGTGCTGCGGCTGGGCGATAAAGAGAGCGACATCCTGTTCTCGCCCTACACCCTGCTGCTGCCCTCCTCGGAGGGGATCACCGTTGAAGTCAGCCAGAACCCCAACGCCATCGGCTACGACGGGCTGGGTTACGTGACGGAGGAGGTCAAGGTGCTTACGGTGGCGCGGGAGGCGGGCGGGGAGTACATCTTCCCCTCCGCGCAGACGGTGAACGACGGCCAATACCCTATAGCCCGTGACCTCTACATGTACACCAACGGCCAGCCGGAAGGGGCGGTCAAGGCCTACCTGGATTGGATCGTATCCCCCGAAGCGCAGGAAATTGTGGAGGAGTTGGGGTTCGTGCCCATATCATCCACAGGAGATCGAGAAGCGACCTCATTATGCGTAAATCCCTGAGTTGGCGAGAATTCGCCATCACCCGCCTCATCAAAGGCGCCGGATATTCGGCCATCATTTTTGTGGGGATGATCTTTTATTTCCTCCTGAGCCAGGGTCTGCCCACCCTGGCCGAAGTTCCTCTCTCCACCTTGTTCAGCCAGACCTGGTATCCCATTGAAGGCTATTACGGCATCCTGCCTTTGATCGGCGGGTCGCTGGTGGTCACCATCGGCGCGGGGCTGATCGCGGTGCCTATGGGGATCGCCACCGCGGTCTTCATCGCCGAGGTGGCCCCCCGCTGGCTGCGGGAGTTCCTCAAACCCTTCGTGGAGATCTTGGCGGGATTGCCCTCGGTTGTGTTGGGCTTCCTGGGGATCACGGTGCTATCTCCCTTATTCCGCGAGTGGTTCAATCTGCCCACCGGACTGTCGGCCCTGACCGGCTCGCTGCTGCTGGGCGGCATCGCCATCCCCACCATCGTCTCGGTGGCGGAGGACGCCCTGGACGCGGTGCCCCGTGAATACCGGGACGCGGCCCTGGCCCTGGGCGCGACCCGGTGGCAGACCATCTGGGGCGTCACGCTCCCGGCGGCGCGTTCTGGGGTGCTGACCGCGGTGATGCTGGGCGTGGCCCGGGCCATCGGCGAAACCATGACGGTGATGATGGTGACCGGCAACGCCTCGGTAATGCCCACTGGACGGGGGGCGTTTTTCGCTCCAGTGCGCACCATGACCGCAACCATCGCGGCCGAGATGGGCGAGGTGGCTGACGGCAGCGCCCATTATCAGGTCTTGTTCTTCATCGGCATTGTATTATTCCTCATCTCATTAGTCGTCAACCTGACCGCCTCGGCCATCGTCTTCCGCCAGATCAAGCGCACGGAGAAGATCCTGTCATGAGCGCCTCTCACTCCCGCAAACGCCACCGCACCCAACGGCTGGGATTCGGCCTGCTGGCTGCGCTGACCTTGCTGACCGTCACCCCCATCTTGATGGTGGTGGTCTTCATCGTGGTCAAAGGCGCGCCGGCCATCTCCGGGGAGTTTATCACCGGGTTCCCCAGGGAGGGGATGCGAGCCGGAGGCATCTGGCCCGCCATCATCGGCACCATCTACTTGACTATCGGCACGGCCATCTTCGCGGTGCCTATCGGGGTGGGCGCGGCGGTCTATCTCTCCGAGTACGCCCCGGACAACAACTGGACGCGGCTGATCCGCATCGCCATCATCAACCTGGCGGGGATCCCCTCGGTGGTTTATGGTTTGTTCGGGTTGGGGTTGTTCGTCCTCTTCTTACAGTTCGGCACCAGCATCCTGGCCGGTTCGCTGACTCTGGCGATCATGACCCTGCCGGTCATCATCAGCACCGCTGAGGAGGCCCTGAAAGCGGTACCCCAATCATTCCGAGTGGTCAGCATCTCCCTGGGCGCGACCAAATGGCAGACCATCCGCCGGGTGGTGCTCCCCCAGGCCTTGCCGGGCCTGCTCACCGGCGTCATCCTGGGCCTGGAACGGGCCGCAGGCGAGACGGCCCCGATCCTGTTCACCGTGGCGGCCTTCTTCCTCCCCCGACTGCCCTCCTCCATCTTCGACGCCACGATGGCGCTGCCTTACCATTTGTTCGTGATCTCCACCCAGGTGCCGGGGATGCCGGTGAAGATCCAATATGGCACTGCGCTGGTCCTGTTGGTCTTCGTGCTGAGTATGAACATCGTTGCGACGGTGGTGCGCTCCCGCGCCAGGGCGAGGCGGCAATGGTAGGAGTAAAAGACATTAACCACGAAGTCACTAAGACACAAAGTTTTTTGTTTTTCTTCGTGTCTTGGCGCCTTTGTGGTGAGATTTTATAGCTGAAATGAAAGATAACAAGATCGTCGTTGAGAATGTATCGCTATCCTACTCGGATGGGACCGAGTCGCTGCGGAAGGTGAGCGTGGATTTCCCCGCCAACAGCATCAACGTGCTGTTCGGCCCGGCGGGAGGGGGCAAGTCCACCCTGCTGCGGCTGTTCAACCGGCTGAACGACCTGGCCGACGTGGTGAAGCTGGACGGCCATGTCTGGCTGGACGGGGAGGACATCCTGGACCCGAAGGTGGACGTGATCGCCTTGCGGCGCAGGGTGGGGATGGTGTTCTCTCGCCCGGTGGTCCTGCCCATGAGCATCCGCCAGAACCTGACCTATGGGCTGGAGTTGACCGGGGAGAAACGCAAGTCCATTCTGGACGAGGCGGTGGAGAGCAGCCTGCGCCAGGCCGCCCTATGGGACGAAGTGAAAGACCGCCTGGACGACCCGGCTATCGCTCTCTCCGGGGGGCAGAAGCAGCGTCTGTGCATGGCCCGCGTATTGGCCTTAGAGCCGGAGGTCATCCTGCTGGACGAGCCTACCTCCGGGCTGGACCCCATCTCCACGGGCAAGGTGGAGGAATCGCTCCAAATCTTGAAGAAGGACTACACCATTGTGCTGGTCCCCCACTCGGTGATGCAGGCGGCCCGAGCCGCGGACTACGCCGGTTTCTTCCTGCAAGGAGAATTGGTGGAGTACGCCGCGGGGAAGGAACTCTTCACCAATCCCAAAGATTCTCGCACGGCGGATTATGTGGAGGGGAGGTTTGGGTGAGGGGGATTAGGTAATTGGGTAACAAGGCAACAAGGTGATTAGGGATTGAGTAACAAGTCAATTAGGAATTAGTGATTGCGATTATCTTGCTTCCTGTGAATGTTTACTTTATAATATTCATCATCCTTTTAATGTTATCAGGAGGCTTTTTATGCATGAAACTACGGCCCATTCACTTCGCGAGATTGAAGATAAAGTAAGCTCCCTAATGCCCAATGTGGATTTGTGCTATCGCGGCCAATCTGAATCTGATTGGAAATTAATTCCAAGTGCATATCGCCCGTTAATTCCGTTTATATCAGACCCAGGTATTGGTGTCTATTGGGCAGGGGAAGTTGAACGAGATACGTATCGAGCATTTGATTTAAATGCAGATAAGGAATTGCGGGGCTTAGACATCTTGGAACGCCTAAGTCGTGCTCAACATCATGGGGTTCCTACAAGGCTTCTTGATTGGACTGGAAATCTTGATGTGGCAACTTTTTTTGCTTTATCAAGCCCAAAAGAATTAGATGCATCTATTTGGTGTTTAAACCTCAC
>CBDUUP010000281.1:0-6148 GCA_965370435.1 uncultured Anaerolineales bacterium
TCTATGGAGTCGAGGCTTTAGCCGGGTCTACCGGCTGAAGCCTCGACTCCTATACGATAATATTGATTACGCCGTCTCCAGATACCGTTTGATCTCCCAGTCGGTCACCCGGGTGCAGTACTCGTTCCATTCCGACAATTTGGCCCGGCTGAAGGCTTTATAGATGAAGGGACCCAGCGCGTCTTTGAGGACTTCGTCTTTTTCCAGTTCGCCCAATGCTTCGGACAGTGAGCCGGGCAGTTCCTGGATGCCCTGCTTCTGGCGTTCTTCGGGAGTGAGTTCGTAGATGTTGACGTTATCCAGCGATTTGGGCGGGGTCAGTTGGTTGTCAATCCCGTCCAGTCCGGCGGCCAGCATCACCGCGAAGGCCAGATAGGGGTTGGCGGAGGGGTCGGGGCAGCGCAGTTCCATGCGCAGGCTGTTGCCCTTGTCGGCGGTGGTGGCGGGGATGCGGATCAGGGCCGAGCGGTTGACCTTGGCCCAACTGACGTAGACCGGGGCTTCGTACCCCGGCACCAGCCGCTTGTAGGAGTTGACTGTGGGCGCGATGATGGCGGCCATAGCCCGGGCATGGTTCAACTGCCCGGCGATGAACCCTTTCCCGGCCGCCGAGATATTATCCTCATCGTCCTCATCGTAGAAGATATTTTCGCCTTCCAGGGTGGATAAGGACTGGTGAGCGTGCATCCCTGAGCCGTTGATGCCGAAGACCGGTTTGGGCATGAAAGAGGCGATCAGCCCGTATTTGGCGGCCACGGCTTTGGCGGCGTATTTCAGGGTGAGGACGTTGTCGGCGGCGCGCAAGGCGTCGTCGAAGCGGAAGTTGATCTCGTGCTGGCCCAGGGCTACCTCGTGATGGCCCATCTCCACGTCCAGCCCCATCGAGATCAGGGTTTCCATGATCTCCACGCGGACCCGCAGGGCGTCGTCATCGGCGGAGAAATCGAAGTATCCGCCCACGTCGCCGGGCACCGGATGGATGTTCTCCGCGCCGTTCTGTTTGTAGAGGAAGAATTCCGGCTCCGGGCCGATGAAGAAGGCCCAACCTCGTTCCTCGATCTTCTTCAACATGCGCTTCAGCGCCCCGCGGGGGTCTCCCATGAAGGGGGTGCCGTCGGGCCGGTAGATGTCGCAAAATATTCTGGCCCGGCGAACCTCCGGCACGCTCCAGGGCAGGATGGCGTAGGTGGCCGGGTCGAGCAGCAATTTCATGTCGCTTTCCTGGATGCGGGCGAACCCTTCTACCGAGGAGCCGTCGAATCCCACGCCGTGCTCCAATGCGCCGGGAAGCTGCTGGCTGGGGATGTCGACGCTCTTGACCACGCCGACGATGTCGGTGAACTGCAAGGAAATGAGTTTAACGTCATCGGCTTTCACTTTTTTAATCAATTCTTCAGGGGTCATCAAATTTTCTCCTTTGGATAAATGATAGTTAATGTCTGAACGAAACCTAACGCATCTGAACCTCAAAAGTAGATAACAAAAAACGGGCACGCTGGGTGCGTGCCCGAAAATAATCATAATCAAGGCGCACCCTTCCAGAACTAGGCAAGCCAGCTAAAGTGCGCTGTCTTGCGCCACCGTCCAGACCTTGTCTCCCCTGTCGCCAGGGGGTTTTCAGTGTGAACTTGATTCGGAAGGGAGAGAACGAAGCCCGTGGCCGGGCTTCAGAGGCATCCGCTGATCTACTCGATTTTCCTCCGGTTTCCCGGAGTTAGCGCCTCCTTTGCAGGAGGGAACCTCCACCTCGTCGCCTTGCTCTCGCAAGGCGCAGCCGCTATTTCTCCACATTGGATTGTTAATTTCCAGTATCTTACACGCGATGGGCGAGGGTGTCAAGGAAATAAGAGATGGGCAACCTCCCGCAGGTTGGTCTGGAAACAGTTATTTGCTAGATAAAATCCAGGCGAGATTGGACATTTCGGCCTGAGAGAAAACCTGCGGGAGGTTTTCTTGCCCAACAAAGTCATGGGGAATTGCGGATATAAAACTCGTCAATGATCCCATCGGCGACCTCGTTTCCGCAGGCATCTATCGAACCAATGTAAATCCGCATCCCGGGCTCATCGGAATCTAAGTGCCAGCCGCCGGGAACGCCGCCCTCGTCTACCCGGATGTCATTGACAATGATCTGTAGGCTGTCTTCATCATTCCAGGGGTCCCAGATGGCCCGGATATTGACCCAATCCCCGGCGCTCCATATGGGCGACCGGTAAGGGGTTGAGGTGGAATGGTAATCGCCCTCGACATCAATGACGTATAAACTGAGATACCCATCGTCTGTATCCAGGATCACGGAGGAAGACGAATACCCGTCCACTGTGATGGCGAACAGCGTCCGAGACTCTCCCACTTCGTTGGCGTCGTAATTGGGTTGGTACCACAGCTCGACCTCTCCCTGTTCAATATCAAGGTAAAAATCACTGGCCCGAGAGACCGGGAAGGATACCAATTGAAAGTCGTCTGCTTCGCAATCCTGCCCGGAACGGGTGAACAATGCGCCATTGCCCTCCCAGCCAGGGACGAAATCTGAGGGTAAGAGTGAAGAGAATCCTCCAATACCGACATCCGGCGAGGTGATGTTCTGATTATCCTCCAGGTTAGTGTACAAGTAGGTATAGTCGGAGGAGTTGAAATCAAAAACACCATTATCGTAGAGCAGCCAGACCCCAACCACAATTGCCGCGAACAGGAGGATGCCTCCCAGGATGGCGTACCACTTTTTCCAGAAGGGGGTGGTTGGGCGGGCTGGGGATGCTGCCGTAGTGGCGGGGAAATCCCCAGTTTCGGTTTCAGCCAGCTCCTCAGCGGCGGCAAGGGTTCCCTTTTCGGTGGCTGCTAGAGGGTCGGCGATCTCTTGGGTGGGTTCTACCAGGGTTTCTGCCTGGGGGGAGACGTATTGGGCTGTCTCTCCTCGCATGGATGCTGTAAATGCCTGGGCGAATTCACCGGCGCTGGTGAAGCGGTCTTCGGACTTTTTTTCCAGCGCTTTGATGATGACATCTTGGACTTGCAAGGGAATGTTGGGATTGAACTCCCGGGGAGGGGGCGGCGGTTCGGTGAGGTGGGCCATGAGGATCTCGGTCACCGACTCTCCCCGGAAGGGGGTCTGGCCGGTCGCCAATTCGTAGACCACTATGCCCAATGAGTAAATGTCGCTTTGCTCGTTCACCGGTTTGCTGCTGGCCTGCTCCGGCGACATGTACATGGGTGAACCGATAATGCCGCCGGTGGCGGTGATGTGAGCCGAGGAGCTGAGGATCTTGGCGATGCCGAAATCGGTGAGCACCGGGTCCCCGCTGGCGGCGAACAGAATGTTGGCCGGTTTTATGTCGCGGTGGATAGCGCCAAGTTGGTGGGCGTAATCGAGCGCGCCGGCCAATGGATCCAGGATGCGGGTGATCTCCTCCAGGGACATGGCTTGTCCCTGGGCGATCTGGCGGGTGATCCGGTCTTTCAAGGTGCCGCTGTCCAGGTATTCCATCACCATGAAAGGCTGGCCGTCCTGGATGTCAAAGTCGTAGAGTTGGATGATGTTGGCGTGGCGCAGCGAGGCGATCAACTTGGCTTCGTGGAGGAAGCGTTCGTCGAATTGGGTGTCTTCGGCCAGGTGTGGGAGGATGACTTTGATGGCTACGTGGCGGCCGAGCATCGGGTCGCGGGCCTGGTAGACTTCCGCCATCCCCCCTCGACCTAGCAGTTCAATGGTTTCATATTTTCCAAAGGTTTTAGCGCTCATCGGATTTCCATGATCTATTGGTTTGATTTACAGGGTTATTTGGTCAGCTCAATTTTAAGCCGCATTCTGACGTCGTTATCGGCGAAGAGTTTGCCGTGATGCTGCTGGACGGGATGGATATCGGAGCCTTTGATGACGGCGCTTCCTTCGGGGACGCGGTCATCGCCGCTGGGATCGGCATCAATGTTCATTTTTTCCCAGGTTCCTTGGGCGGTGCGCACCACGTTTATCTTGGTCACCGTCTCCAACCCGTAGCCGAAGATCGATACCGAGGGGACGCTGGTGCGGGTTCCAAGTTCCCGCCGGAACTTCCGGCCCTCACGCAGGAGCGGACGCTGCTCTTTGGGGAGCCAGCTATCGTCCTTGATGGTGTCAATGGGCAGCCCGGTTTGGTCATACACGCAATTGTAGGTGGGCAGGATTTGATAGGTGGAGGGAAAAGAGGCCATGACCTCGCGCAGCCTCTCGCCCAGGATGCCAAAGGGCAGCAAATCGGGGCCGAACACCAGGGAGGTGATGGCGAAGGGGACGCCCGAGTGGGGGCCTCCCAGGTAAATGATCCGCTCTACTTTGTCTTTGCCGCCCAATTTCTCCAGGTAATAGCGAGTGACCAGGCTCCCCAGGCTGTGGGCGACGAGGGTGATAGGAGGGGTCACCTCCCAATTATCAACAAATTGGGCCAGCTTCTTGGCGGACTGGCGAACGTCCTGCCGCCAATCGTAAGCGAACTCGTGGAAATTATCCCCCCTCTCATAGCCCAGACCTTCTACCAGGTAGTCGCCCAAGAGGTTATATTGGTCGGACTTGATCAGGTTTGGGACGATGACGACTTCCTGGACGATCTGCCCCACTTCCAGGGGTTTGAACTCCGGCAGGCTGAGGATCTCGGGCCGCTTGAAGAGGAACTTTACGTTGGGCCAAATCATCTCGCCGCCCAGCCACAACTCGGATCCCATCAGTCCAGGGACGAAGATGACCGGGCGTTTGCGGGGCTTTTCTCCTGATCTGGGCGGCTCAATGAGGGTCAGCTCTTCGGGTTCGAATCCCATTTTGAAGACCATCCGGGCTTCGCCGACCTGGATTGAGTCACCGCTTTTCAGGTCAACCTCCTCAATGCGTTGGTCTCCCAGAAATGTGCCGTTGCTGCTTTGGAGGTCTTTCAGCACAAAGCGGTCCCCGCGGCGTTCGATGCGGGCATGATCCCGGGAGACTTTAGGATGGTCGAGAACCACGTCGCTTTTGGGGTCCCGCCCGATATGGATCGCGTCCTCAGTGAAGGGGATCTCCCAGGTTTTATCTCCGGCGCTTATCACCAGGCGGGTCATCTCTGTGTCGGTCAAGGTGGCGGGGAGAAAACTTTCCGCCAGGGTGGCATCCAGATCGGAGTCGGAGTGGATGTCTTCCAGGACGGTTCTATCCAGGGCGAAGTCTATTTCATAGCGCAAGGCGCTCTCCCCTATGGTGATCAAGTCGCCGGAGGCGAGAGCGGCGCGCTCCACCAGCTTGCCGTTGACTTTGGTGCCGTTGGAGGATTTGAGGTCCACCAGCGTGCATCCATCTTCATCTAATTCGAATTGGGCGTGGGCGCGGGAGGCTTTAGCGTCTTGGATGATGATATCGTTGGTTGGGGCGCGGCCCAGGCCTACTTTTTTTCCCGATAGGACAAATTCTTGGTTGGGTTTTCCAGGCGTGGTGAGGACGAGTCTGCCGTAATTTTGCATCTTTTCCACTTCTCCATATTAACTAAATCTTCCCGCCGGATCGATTAATAGGTAAAGTCCTAATTCCAATTGTGCAATATTCTTTACCTTGTAAATCCATTAGCGTACAGAATTCACAAGTAAGCTAATGATACTACGAAAATCTGCAAAGTCAACTTGGTTTGGGGTTGGGGGCAGGGCAATCGCAGTTTTCAATGCATTACGGCGTGGAAACACTGAATCAATGAAAAAATGAAACACTGAAAAGATTAATCGCTGGATAAGGATACACGCTTTGGGTGGGATGCAATTGACAAAAAACCTCTTTGTGGATAAAATTCATCTTAATTGCATATATTGCAAGGACATGATGAATATACTCTAAAAATTTTAAGAAGGAAGATGAGATGAATTTAATTGAACGGGAAGAATTGAAAGAGAAGCTCGACCGGGGGGATGACTTCGTTCTGGCGATGGTGCTGGGTGAATGGGCTTTCAAGGCCAAGCATATACCCGGCTCGGTGAACGCCAGCCAGACTGAAGGAATCTTGGGGCAATATGAGCTGGACCAGGAAGTCGTCGTTTATTGCACCAATGATAGCTGTATCGCCAGCCGGGCAGCTTATACGATGCTGTTATCCAATGGCTACAAGAATGTGCGGCGGTATGCGGGGGGGCTAGAGGACTGGGAGGAGGCGGGGTATGACTT
>CBDUUP010000282.1:0-6124 GCA_965370435.1 uncultured Anaerolineales bacterium
CACTTCCCCTTCAATCTACCCCTTCCTCTCCCACACCTCATACAACCCCAGCACGCCCCCCTCCCCATCCGAGCGGAAGAGGCCCTTGATACGGAAGCGGGACCGGAAAGCCAGCACCGATAACTCCTTCAAGTCCAGGAGGTGGACGTAGCGCAGGCCGCGGCCGCCCCGCCGCCAGTCCAGCAGGTAGTCGCCAGGCTCTACGTCCTCCTCGCGGAGACCGGCCTCCTCCCAGGGCTGGACGCGGTTTTTCAGGCGGTCGCTGTTGAGGAACTGCCAGCTCGAATGGATGAATTGCCCCTCCGGCTTTATCAAAGTTCGCACCTTCCGGGCCACCTGAATGCGCAGGTCCATGCCGGGGATGTGGTGCAGCACGGCGAAAGCCATCACCACGTCATAATGCTCTTTGGGCAGGTCGGCGTCCCAATCCGGGGTGGTCAGGTCGGCCTGGTGGAAGGTAGCTTTGAAATCTTCGGGGAGGTCCTGGCGGGCGTGGGCCATCAGCTCCTCGCTGAAGTCCAGGCCGGTGTAGGTTCCCTGGTGGCCGCGGCGGGCCAGCTCGCGGGCTAACTCACCCGCTCCGCAGCCCAGGTCGAGGATGTCGGCCTCCGGGGAGATGTCCCGCAGGACACGCAGCACGCCTGGCTGGAGCCGCTGCCGCGTGGCGGCGAACTCCCCGGCGAAGGTCTGGTAAAATTGATGATTAAGTTGACGGAGTTTGTCCGCAATTTCGGGTTTCACCTCCCTATTATAGGGCAAGTTACTCCTGGAAACCGGAATTGGACGCTGATAAACGCGGATGAACGCAGATTTAAAAATAATAAAATCAGCGTTCATCAGCGCAAATCAGCGTCCCATAAAAAAATATGCCCAAAACACCAAAAACCCAAGACGCGGCCTGGCAGCAGGCCCGCCAACCCACCCCCGAAAAGACGGCCCTGGCCCTCCAGGTTCTGGAGGCGGTGCGCGGCGGCATGGATGTGATGGATGCCCTGCGCCAGCATCCCCTTCCAGCGGAGAAGGGCGGGGGCTTCCTGGCCAAACACAACCTGGTATCCACCTACCAACAGATGGTTGACCTGGGCGATTGGGACGAAGACCCCGAGCTGCTGTCCCGCATCCGCATGAAGCCCCGGCGCACCCTCTCCGGCGTGACCGTGGTGACCACCCTCACCAAGCCCTACCCCTGCCCCGGCAAGTGCATCTTCTGCCCCGACGACGTCCGCATGCCCAAGAGCTACCTCCCCGACGAGCCGGGGGCCATGCGCGCGCTCCATCACGATTTCGACCCCTACGAACAGGTCATCGCCCGGCTGGATGCTCTGCGCTCGGTCGGACACCCCACCGATAAGATCGAACTCCTGGTTCTGGGCGGCACCTGGAGCGCCTACCGTAAAGACTACCAGGAGTGGTTCATCCACCGGCTGTTCCAGGCCCTGAACAGGGTCGAGACCGAAACCCTGGCCGAAGCTCAAATCCTCAACGAGACCGCCGAACACCGCAGCGTCGGGCTGGCGGTCGAGACCCGGCCCGACCACCTCACCCCGGAGGAATTGGCCTGGATGCGCGCCCTGGGCGTCACCAAAGTGCAGATGGGCGCCCAGAGCTTTGACGACGATATCCTGGAGATGAACAAGCGCGGCCACACCGTCCAGGAGACGCGGGAGGCCGTGGCGCTGCTGCGGGCGGGCGGATTCAAGATCGTCCTGCACTGGATGCCCAACCTGCTGGGCGCAACCCCCCAATCCGACCGGGAGGACTTCGCCCGCATGTGGGAGGGCTTCTGCCCGGACGAGATCAAGATCTACCCCAACCAACTGCTGGAGAACACCGAACTGCACCAATACTGGCAGCGCGGTGAGTTCACCCCTTACACCACCGAGGAACTGGTCCATCTGATCGCCGACATCAAACCCATTATTCCCAGATATTGTCGGGTGAACCGGGTGGTGCGGGACATCCCTTCCACCCACGTCGTAGAGGGCAACAAGCGCACCAGCCTGCGCATGGATGTGCATGAAGAAATGAAGCAGCGCGGAACCCATTGCTTATGCGTGCGCTGCCGCGAAGTGCGCGAACAAAAGGTGATCGAGGAGGAACTGCGTCTGGATGATCTGGTCTACCCGGCGGACGGGGCGGAGGAGCATTTCCTCTCCTTCGTCACGCCGGACGACAAGCTGGCCGGATTCCTGCGCCTCTCGCTGCCCGGCCCCGACGCGCCCCCGACCGGACTGGCCGACCTGACTAACGCGGCCATCATCCGGGAAGTCCACGTCTACGGCCAATCGCTGGAGGTAGGCAAGGCCAAGACCGGCGCGGCGCAGCACATCGGCCTGGGAACCCGGCTGATCGAAAAAGCCGAGCAAGTAGCCGCTGAGAATGGTTTCCGCCGGATGGCCGTCATCGCCGCGGTGGGCACCCGGCAGTACTACGCCGAGCGAGGCTATGCAATGGGTGATCTGTACATGGTAAAAGATATATAATTGCTAATTCCCCATAGCGCCCATTATTCGCTATCCGCAATCCCTAATCTGAAACTCGCTACCCTCAACGGAGTTACCAACCTTGAAGATCATCACCCTCCTGACCGACTTCAGCCCCCGAGATGGCAACGTAGGGGTGATGAAAGGCGTCATCTGGGGGATCGCCCCGGAGGTACAGATCAGCGACCTCAGCCACGACGTAAGCCCCCAGAACATCCGGGAAGCGGCCTTTATCCTGGCTCGTTCGGCCCCCTACTTCCCGGAGGGGACCATACACGTGGTTGTGGTTGACCCCGGCGTGGGCACCAAACGGCGTCCCCTCGCCGCCCGGTTGGGTGAGCAATACTTCGTCGCCCCGGATAACGGCGTCCTCACCCCATTGATAGAGCGCGCTGAGCGAGAGGGACAACCCACCCAGTTCGTCCATCTGGACCAGCCTCAATATTGGCTCCCGGAGGTCAGCGACGTCTTCCACGGGCGGGACATCTTCGCTCCGGTCGGCGCGCACCTGGCGCAGGGCATCCCTCTGGAGAGTCTGGGCGCTCCCATGGACGATCCCATCCTCATTCTTTGGCCGCACCCTACCCGGACCGCAGAAGGCGTGCGAGGGGAAATCGTCTACATAGACCACTTTGGCAACCTGGCCACCAACATCCAGCGCGCCGATCTAGCCGATTTGGGAGAGGTTACCGTGCAGCTTTGCGGTGTTGAGATCCAGGGCCTGGTGCGCGCCTTCGGCCAGCGTCCGGTGGGTTCATTGGTAGCTTTGTACAGCAGCACCGACGCCTTGATCGTCGCGGTGGTCAACGGCAGCGGCGCAGAGCGGCTCAACGCCCAGATTGGCGACGTGGTAGAAGTAACGCCGCACACCGAACAATGATATTTAAAGGATAGGTATGCAAAGCAAACGGCATAAGCAATTTTCATGAATGGCGCAACGCGCTGATATGTTTGGGGGTTATATAAATAGGCCCATTACCCAAAGAGGTATGTCCCTTGAACACAATTTCATTGATGACCGATTTTAGCACTCGCGATGGAAATGTGGGGGTGATGAAAGGCGTGATCTGGGGCATTGCGCCAGAAGCGAAGATCGCCGATCTCAGCCACCTCATCGAGCCGCAAAACGTCTCCCAGGCAGCCTTAATCTTAGACTGGCAGGTTTTTTACTTCCCTGACAACACCGTACACATCGTAGTGGTAGATCCCGGCGTAGGCACCCAACGGCGTCCCATCGCGGCCCAGATCGGCTCCCAACGCTTCGTGGGGCCGGATAATGGCATATTCACCTTGCTCTATGAGCGCGCCGAGATGGAAGGTTGGACCATTACGGTCGTCCACACCAACAAACCAAAATATTGGCTGCCGGAAATCAGCAACGTCTTCCACGGGCGGGATATTTTCTCGCCGGTCGGCGCGCATCTGGCCAGCGGCGTCCCCCTGGAAGAGTTGGGCGATCTCATTGACGACCCGGTGCGCATCTCCATCCCCAAGCCCCAACGCACCGAGAACGGCGTGCGCGGCGAGATCAACCACATAGATCACTTCGGCAATCTCATCAGCAACATCCACCAGGACGATCTGGCCCACCTGGATGACTTGAGCCAGGTGGAGGTAAGGTTGTGCGGCTCCACCATCGAAGGCATCGTGCGCACCTTCGGCGAACGCGAACCGGGCGAACTGATCGCCCTTTTCGACAGCACCGGCTACTTGTTCGCCGCGGTGGTCAACGGCAGCGGCGCAGAATCCCTCAACCCCAAGATCGGCGACATCCTTGAAGTGACGCCTCGGAACGGAAACCGCGTGTAGGATGAAGTATCCTTGACCCAAGACTCTGCCCTCCTCGTCGAAAATCTCACCTTCCGGTATCGCGTCCGCGAAGAGAAGGCTCTCAAGGACATCTCCTTTGAGATGCAGCCCGGCGAGATGCTGTTGATCGCCGGGGCCAGCGGCTGTGGAAAGACCACCCTGGCCCGGGCCATCAACGGACTGATTCCCCGCAGTTACAAGGGCGAGATGTCCGGCTCGGTGCGGCTCTACGGCCAAGAGGTCTCCGAAATGTCCCCCACCGAGATCGCCCAATCGGTGGGCACGTTGCTGCAAGACCCTGAAAGGCAGATCGTAGGAGCTTTTGTCGCCAACGAAGTCGCCTTTGGGCTGGAGAACCTGGGCGTGCCTCGCGAGGAGATGATCGAGCGCATTGACGCCGTCTTGGCTCATTTAGGCATATCTCACTTGCGCGACCGCGACACCTTCTATCTCTCCGGGGGTGAGAAACAAAAAGTCGCCCTGGCGGGCGCGCTGGTGATGGAGCCTTCCATTTTGCTGCTGGACGAACCGCTGGCCAGCCTGGATCCGGCCAGCGCCCAAGAAGCCCTGCAGCTCTTCCGCCGGTTGACTGATGAGGGCAAGACGGTCATCATCGTCGAGCATCGCGTCGAGGATGTGTTGAACATTAATCCTGATCGAGCGCTTTATATGGAAGAGAGCGAACTGCGCTACCTGGGGCCGCCAGAAGGGTTGGTCGAGCGGGTCAATTACCAACAAGTCAAACTGCCCGCTCCCCTGATCATCAAACGGGTTCGCGCGGCCAATGCGGAGGTCTCTCCGCTGGAAATCCCTCCCGCCCAGGAAGACGGCGAGCCGGTCCTGGTTTTCAACGACGTCAACTTCGCCTACGCCGACGGTCCCCTCGTGCTCCACAACGTGGATCTGACCATCCAGCGCGGCGACGTGATCGCTCTGCTAGGCCCTAACGGAGCCGGGAAGTCCACCCTGGTGAAGCACGCCATCGGCCTGCTGAAACCCGAAACCGGGCAGGTTTTGCTCATGGGGCAGGATACCCGCGATCTATCGGTGGCCCAGAATGCCCGTTCGGTGGGCTACGTGTTTCAAAGCCCTTCCCAGATGCTGTTCGCCCCCACGGTGAACGAGGAATTGGCCTTCGGCCCCAGGAACCTGGAGATGCCGGAGGATGAAATCGCAGCCAGCATTACGGAAGCCGTCCAGATACTCAACCTGGCCGGCCTGGAAGAATTCTCCCCTCTGGCGCTGTCCTTTGGGCAGCAGAAACGCACCAGCATCGCCGCTATCCTGGCCATGCGCTCCTCCATCATGGTGATGGATGAACCCACCGCGGGGCAGGATTACGCTAACTACACCCACTTCATGCGGGCCATGGTGGGCGGGACGCAGAACGGCGAGAGTGTGCTCTCACGCTTTGCTGCCACCCTGTTCATCACCCACGACCTTGACCTGGCAGTGACATACGCCAACCGAGTCATCCTGGTGAGCGAAGGACGCATCGCCGCGGATGGCGACCCCCGACAAGTCCTGAGCGACGGAGCGCTCCTGGAGCGCTGCCGGATAGTGCCCACCAGCCTGCTGAAAGTCAATCTTAGCATGTTGCCCCAAACCAACCGTTTCATGTCCGCCGAGTCTTTGGCTGCTTTCAATGACTCATAAGAAATCTATAAAGGAGGCGCTGCTCAACGAATAATTATTTAGAGAACCCGTCTATCCAGAGTTTAGATTATTTTAATTAGCAAGAGAGATTTTGAGGAGAGATAAAATGAAAAACAAAGTTTGGAACTGGCTTATCGTCTTCGTGGTGATCGCCTTGGTGCTTTGGGTTGCCAGCG